>NZ_AJKQ01000024.1:0-19903 GCF_000257455.1 Streptococcus oralis SK610 | reverse complement strand
CCGACTTTTTTACCTTTGTCAAGGACTTTTTTCAGTGAATTTAATTTTTTCTTTTCTTCACTAACTTAACCACTGCTTCTGTCCGTGCAGTGTGGGGAAACATATCGACCGACTGGATATACTGGAGGTCATAGACTTTTACTAGTTTAACCAAATCTCGCGCTAAGGTCGAAACATTGCAGGATACATAGACCATTTTTTCTGGAACATAGGTCAGAATGGTATCCAGTAACTTATCATCTAAGCCTGTACGAGGAGGGTCAACTATCAATGCATCTGCTCGGTAGCCATCACATTAGAACATAAAAAGAGAGGTCGAACCTCTCTAAACTTATTTTTCTTCACTCATTTTTGATTTTACTTCATCATAAGATAGTGCATGAGATTCCTCTTCTACTGTTTCAGGCATTTTACCTGTTTCGTAAAGAGATTTAATTTGAGTACTATCCAATGTTTCGTATTTCAATAACGCTTCTGCAATCAGTTTGTGGGTTTCACGATTTGATTGGATAATTTCAGCTGCTTTGTTCCGTGCCTCATTTAATAATGAACGAACTTCCTCATCAATTTCATAGGCTGTTTGCTCTGAAATTGATTTTTGAGGACTTTGTGCACCAAACATAGCATGATTACCTTCGTATTGAACTGGGCCAAGTTTTTCACTCATACCGTACTCTGTAACCATTGCACGCGCCATCTGTGTAGCTTGTTCAAAGTCATTTGAAGCTCCTGTCGTTTGGACATTAAAGATAATCTCTTCAGCTACACGACCACCCATCAAACCTGCTAATTGTTCTTTCATATCTTCTTTAGAAAGAAGCATTTGATCCTCTTTCGGAAGCGCAATCATGTAACCACCTGCACGTCCACGTGGTACAATGGTAACTTTATGAACAACACGGGCATTTGACAAGACTAAACCAACAATGGTATGTCCAGCCTCGTGGTAGGCAACCAATTCACGTTCTCTTTGTGATACTGTTTTATCTTTCTTAGATGGTCCAGCAATCACTCTGTCCTCTGCCTCATCAATATCTGAAGCATCAATGATTGATTTGTTGCGACGAGCAGCAACTAAGGCTGCTTCGTTTAGAACATTTTCTAAGTCAGCTCCCACAAAACCTGGGGTTTGTTGGGCAACTAGTTTCAAATCAACATCGTCTGCCAGAGGTTTATTTTTAGCATGAACTTTCAAGATTGCTTCACGACCTTTAACATCAGGGCGACCAACTAAGACTTTTCTATCAAAACGTCCTGGACGGAGAAGAGCTGGATCTAGAACATCTGAACGGTTCGTCGCAGCGATAACGATGATTCCTTCATTTCCCTCAAAACCATCCATTTCAATCAAGAGTTGGTTCAAGGTTTGTTCACGTTCATCATTTCCTCCACCAAGGCCTACACCACGTTGGCGACCAACAGCATCAATTTCATCGATAAAGATGATGGCTGGCGCTGCTTTTTTTGCATCCTCAAAAAGAGAACGAACACGGCTTGCACCAACTCCGACAAACATTTCTACAAAGTCAGAACCTGAAATACTAAAGAATGGAACGCCTGCTTCTCCGGCAACCGCCTTAGCGAGCAAAGTCTTACCTGTTCCCGGAGGTCCCTCTAAAAGAACACCTGCAGGAATACGCGCACCAAGTTTAGTAAATCGTTTTGGATCTTTTAGGAATTCAACAACTTCAACTAATTCTTGTTTTTCTTCCTCGGCACCTGCAACATCCGAGAAACGTACCTTGATATCTTCTTTGTTTGCAGCTTTAGCCTTGCTACGTCCAAAACTCATTGGGTTTCGGCCACTATTTCCTCCCATATTTCCCATCATAGAGAATAGGAAGAAGAAGAGAATAGCAAACGGAACAACAGAGACAAGGATATTGATCCACATACCGCTTGAACTCTCATGTTTGACTGTTACTTCTGCCTGATGTTCAGAAGCAAGTTTTTGCAATTCTGCAACTGTCGAATCAGACGGAAGAATAGTACTTGAGAATCTTTCTACTGTTGTAGCTGTAGGAGTGAAAAATTGAATTCCTGTTTCTTCTTTACTAGTCTTAGGATTTTTATAAACACCAGACACTTCAATGATGCTACCATTTGGCTGATAGGTTAATTCTTTTACATTGTCTGCTGTAATTTCTTTTACCAGTTCTGTATAGTTAATTTTTTCGCTTCGTCCAGTAGTATTTCCAGAGTAAAAATACTGGAATCCTGTCACTAGGAAGAAGATAATTAACAAGTAGAGAAATGGATTTCTAACTAAACCATTATTTTGTTTTTTCATTAAAGATAGATCTTTCTAATTTGAATAAACTTCTTCTTTCAATACTCCGACATAAGGAAGGTTACGATAATTTTCTTTATAATCTAGACCATAACCTACTACAAACTCATTTGGAATAGTAAAGCAAGTATAATCCGCTTCAATTTCAACAACACGTCCCTCTGGTTTATCCAACAAAGTCGCGATTTTAACAGAAGCTGCTTCTCTTTCAATAAACATATCTCGCAAATTCTTCAAAGTTTGACCTGTATCGATGATATCCTCTACAAATAAAACATGTCTTCCTTTGATATCTTGAGTCACGTCTTGCTTGATATTGATCACTCCACTACTTGCTGTTCCACCATGATAGCTAGATACCATCATGAAGTCCATCTCAATATGCGTATCAATATGTTTGACCAATTCAGCCATAAAAGGAATCGATCCTTTCAAAATTCCAATAAGAATTGGATTTTTCCCCTCATACTCTTTTGTTAGTTGCGCACCTAGCTTTTTAGCTGCTTCTGTAATTTCATCATGTGAAACGAGGATTTTTTTAATATCGTGTTCTAACATCTTTTTACCTATCTATTTTTTCTATATAAATTACAGTGTTCATTATATCATTTTTCGTGTTTTTACTCAAATCACTGGTCGCAATTCCTAAAATTGAGACAATTTCTCCAAATTGCTCAATAATAGGGGTTGTTTTTCGTTTTTCAATAGGGATTTTTAAATCTATAAATAAGCGTCTCAGTTTCTTTCGATGACCATTTAGGATAATAACATCGCCAGATTTTCGACATCTAATATGTACAGATGTTTCCCGTGAAACCGTTACTTTTTGAACAAAATCCCCTTCAATAGGGATGCCAAAGGAAAATAAATAGCCCATATATCGAACTTGATTTTGATAGTGTAACACAAGTTCATCTTCCTTTTCATCGGCCTGAGGACTGATTTTACAAACTCGAAAATTCTGATACTCTTTTATCAATTCATAGCCATTTTTAAGAGAATGACGATACTGGCTTTTCCTTGCTAAAATCTGTTGAACTTCGGCAAACTGAGCCTTTGTCAGATTTAAGTCTGGAAATTGATTCAGATAGTTCTGAAGCAAGATTCCTTGAGTTTGTTGTGAATATGAAAATAGCTCATTCAAATCTTCTACATCAATCTGTTCAGAAAGCTCCGTTATGGCTACTTGGTAATCTGAAATTTCCCTTCCTAAATCTAAAAGGGCGGATTTAAGACGAGGATTTTCTTTTTCAAGTTCTGGTAAATACCTATTTCGAATGCGATTGCGAAAATAGGTGCTCTTACGATTTGTTTGATCTTCGAAATGAAAAATTGGTGGAAAATCCTTTTTATGAAAAGGCAGTAAGGGACGGATAATTTCAATTCCATCAACTACTTGACTTTCTTTTATTCCTGTTAAATGACGTAGCCGACTTCCTCGAATCAAGCGCATCAAAATCGTTTCAACTTGATCATCTGCATGGTGGGCAGTAACCAAGGCAGTCGCTCCAGCCTCTTTCATAATTTTTCTAAAAAAATCATAACGAAACTCTCGAGCACGCACTTCTGAAAAGTCTCCTGAAAAACTTGTGATATAAATAGGAAGTTCAGCTGCATCAGCTAACTTCCTTAGTTCATTTTCCTCCCAGTCAGACTCACTTCTCTGCTTATGATTTACATGTGCTAAAATCAACTCAATTTCCAACTCTTTTTGGTAAGTAGACAATAGCTGGAATAAAAACATTGAATCCAGTCCACCAGATAAAGCTAACACGACTTTAGAATGTTTTTTGAAATACTCTTTTCGGAGAAAATGATTTAAAAAATCCCGTTCCCTCATTTTAGAACCTCATAGACATCCTTAGCTATCTTAGCAATAGTGTCATAATCAGAATTTTTGGTGAAAATAGAAAGAACGAAAGGAGAATCCGTATAGACAATGGCAGTGTCATGTTTAAACTCGTCGGCATCTCCAATTTTATGAGCTACCTTAACCGAAACACCTTTTGCGATTCGTTGGTTGTCAAAATCGGTCTTACCCAGAGACTCTAGGACAAAACCATTCTGATTATAAATAGCTTCCATGACCTTTCCAGCCATTTTTGAAGAAGTCAATTTATCATTCACATCCCAATCTTCACCCATAATGGTGGACATTTTTTCTTTAAAAGCCCCGTCAGATTGATTGGTCACGTAATAACCTAAAATATTATGAGCAACATTGTCAGACTCTTTTGTTACCTTGGTAATTAACTGTTGAAGACTGTATTCTTTGTTATCTTCTTTTTTAGATAAGCTACCACTACCTTCTGGTTTATAGGACCCAGGGAAACTATTTACTTCTGGGATATACTTGAAGCTACTGTCTAGCGTATATTCCCCTTGATTTATCTTATCTTGAGCGTAATAAAGGTAGGCTAGTTTCAAGATGCTAGCTGCATAGAGTTTGCTGTCTTCATTCACCCCAGCCTCTTTACCTGTACTCAGTTGTTTAACATAAATAGAATAATTTTCATTCTGATAGTTGTTTGATAAAACTTCTTGAACCTTCTGGATGCGATTGTCTTCTTCTGAGGTGAACTCTTTTGATACCCACCCAACTTGATCGATATGAAGAAATTCTTGTCCCTCAGCAAAGAGGGTTCTATCCACTGTTACGCGTTGATAAGGAGAGAGGGATGAAGAAATTTCTTTAGCATCATAGGGGCTGTTATAGATAACAAACCCTGGTTCCAACCATACTTGTCTATTTTGAGTTTGAACTTGACTTTGATCATAGACTAAACGCTTATCTGCAAGGATAAACTGGTGATTATCTAGTTTAAAAACAGGAACACCTTGTCTATTCAAACGCCATTCTATGATTTTAAAGGTGTTTTCAGGAGTCAATTTACCAGACTCCTTGACAAGATCCTCATTAGCATAGACTGCTGTTTCTCCGTATACCATTGGGGATTCCAGAGTTTCTTTATAGTAGAATCCATAATCAGACTCAGTTAGATAATAAATTTCTTGCGAAGAGTAAGGAAGCTGTTTTTCTGTGCTAACTACTCTTGAGGTTATGATAAAAGCAGGTAGCAATAAAACTACTAAGAACTTACGCATTCTTCTCTTCCCTTTCTTCTTGTAATCGTAATAAATGGTTTTTAGCTGCCAATTCCTCTAATTTTTCATCTGACAAACTTAAAAATTGCTCAACAACTTCCAATAAATTTTCCATGACATTACCTCGGAAGCAAATCAGGAATTGTATAAATTGCTTCTCGTTTCTTTGAGTAATAGTACTTGGCGCGTGCGTATTTTGCTACATAGTCTTCATCTTTTAACTTTGCAGCAAAAGCAGATTCCTTATCCTTTTCGTCACTAAGAGTTTGGTACTGCTCTTTCAACTCTGTTAATTGCTGACGGCGTTGCAGTAACTGATCATAGCTTTGGGCCAAGTTATAAGTTGGTAAAATAAACAACAAAATCATCAAAATAAGGACCCAACCCATGAAACGATTTCGTTTTTGTCTCTCCTTCATCAGGTAACGACGACGTTGATGTTCATTTTGAATAAAAGAATTATTCATCTGTACAATATTTCTAGACATTTTCTTCTACCCGTGTTTCACTGAGAATTTCATACATGCCTGCTGCATCTTCTTTTTTCGTACTATCTTTCATCTCTAGTACTTTAACAAGCAACAACTTATTTCCAAAGCGAATTTCAATTTGGTCATCAACTTTTAAATCCGTTGAACTTTTGGCCAAAATTCCATTCACTTTAATTCTACCTTTATCTGCTACTTCTTTTGCGACTGTGCGACGCTTAATAATTCGTGATACTTTTAAATACTTGTCTAATCTCATTTTTATTACCTCAAATTATTATTGTACCATTTTTATCCTTTTTATAGAAGAAAAATGTTAAATAGGATTTGCTTCCTTTGATTCTTTTATCTCTAATAAACTTTCTCCAAAAATCAGCAAACCTTCTAAAATTTCATAATCCTTCTTGTTTCGGACATCAAATACAACTTCCATTAATCCCTTATTCTCAGCTATGGCTGCTTTTAAGTTCGTTGCGGATAAAGCTTTAAAATAATCTTGAGTCAAGAATAGTCGTTGAGTGACTTTTTCAAATTGAACTGTAATCTTGTTATCTTTTCTTTCCACACGTTCTACAAAGACCTTGTCCAAATATGACTTAACCAAACCAATCTCTAAAAGGTAGGCTACTACATCTGGGTATTCTCCAAAGCGATCCATCAATTCTTCTTGTAGTTCTTCATAGTTGACACGATTGTCAATTTGACGAATTTTCTTGTAAATTTCAATCTTATGTCGTTGGTCAGAAATATAAGTGTCAGGAAGATAGGCGTCGATTTGTAAAATCAACTCAGCATTTCCTTTGATTCTTTTATTCCCATTACCGTTCCGTTTAGCGATAGCTTCCTCTAGTAACTGCGAATACAATTCAAAACCAACAGAATCAATGAAACCAGACTGCGATTTTCCTAGAAGATTTCCTGCTCCACGAATCGAAAGATCTCGCATCGCAATCTTAAATCCTGAGCCTAATTCTGTAAATCCCTTAATCGCTTCTAATCTCTTCTCAGAGACTTCACTAATTGATTTTTCTGGACGATACATAAGATAGGCATAAGCAATACGATTGCTACGACCGACTCTTCCTCTTAATTGATACAAGGTTGACAAGCCCATGTGGTCTGCATTTTCAATAAATAAGGTATTGGCATTTGGAATATCTACCCCTGTCTCAATAATAGTAGTTGTCACCAAAATATCATACTGACCTTCAATAAAGTCCAGTAGAGTGTTTTCCAACTGAATTTCACTCATTTGTCCATGAACATACCCAATCGAAGCCTCTGGAATCAACTCCTGTAATTCCGAAACCTTCTGGTCAATCGTGTCAACCTTATTGTAAAGATAGTAAATTTGACCTCCACGCTCCATTTCACGCAAGACAGCATCACGAATGACACTATCATTCTTCTCTAATACATAGGTTTGAACAGGATAGCGATTGGTTGGAGGAGTTTCAATAACAGACAAATCTCGGATTCCCAGCATAGACATGTGGAGAGTACGAGGAATTGGCGTTGCTGTCAAGGTTAGAACATCTACTTGTTTTTTCAGTTCTTTCAAAGTTTCCTTATGCTTGACACCAAATCGTTGTTCCTCATCAATAATCATCAATCCCAAATCTGAAAACACAACATCTTTTGACAAAACACGATGCGTTCCAATCAAAATATCGACTTGACCATTCTTTAGTTTTTCAAGTGTTTCTGCCTGCTCTTTTTTACTTCTAAAGCGACTCAACACATCAATATTAACAGCAAAATTTTGGAATCGTTCCTTAAAATTCGTATAGTGCTGTTGCGCTAAAACCGTCGTTGGAACTAGAACGACCACCTGTTTGTGATCATTGACTGCCTTAAAAGCAGCACGCATTGCTACTTCAGTCTTCCCAAAACCAACATCTCCAACCAAAAGTCGATCCATGGGGTGAGAATCCTGCATATCTCTCTTGATTTCCTCAATACTACGAAGTTGATCATCCGTTTCAACATAAGGGAAGGCATCATCAAAAGCATGTTGATCTTCATCATCAGCTGAGAAAGCAAAACCCTTCAACTGACTACGCTCAGAATACAGTTTGATTAAATCGTCAGCTATATCCTCTACCTGGTTCTTAACTTTTTGCTTGGCCTTTTTGAAATGACCGTCATTTAATTTATTGAGTTTAGGAGGTTTCCCATCACTTGAAACATATTTGGACAGTAACTGAATCTGCTCCACTGGGATGGAGATTTGGTCACCATTTTGATACTGTACACTGACATAATCACGGTGGATACCTTTGATTTCAATTGTTTCGATTCCTAGATATTGACCAATTCCATGGATATGGTGAACAACATAATCCCCTTTTTCAAGTTCATTATAATCTTTTAATCGCTCTGCGTTTGAAGCATGTTGTCTTCGAAAACGACGTTTTAATTTCTTTTGAAAAATCTCATGTTCAGTAATCAAGAGAATTTTTTCATCTACAAAATGAAAACCATGTCTTAGATTACCCTCAATCAAGTTTACAGATTCTTTACAGATACTTGACTTATCTCTGGAATCCAATTTGATCTGATATTCCTCTAAAATATCCTCCAACGTCTTACTTCCCATTGAATTGCTAGACTGCAAAACAATGGTGTAGTCAATTTTTTTGTATCGCTCAATTTCTTCTTTTAAAAATGAAAATTGATTGAAAAACTCTTGCATGGGGTATTGATTAAATTGATAAATGTGATCAAACTTAAGATTTCCTAAGCCCTTTTGCAGATTGGAGAAAAAGGTAACTGGACTTTGTTTTTTATAGATTTGCTCTGTATCTGCAAAATACTGCATCCCAGAAAATGATTTACCATTCTGTAAATCTTCTGTAAAGTATTGCGCTAATTCTCTTTCAAAGGATTCATACTGATTCATCAATTTTTGATAGTCATCAAAGAATACTGGTGTATCTTTTTCAATATAATCAAATACAGTCCATGTTTTATCGTAACATAAGGACAAAAACTTTCGACTATCTGAATGTACTTGTTTTTGATGAAAACTTGACAAAATTTCTTCCAAATATGATTTTAAAATTGGTGATAGAGTCTTTGAAATTTGCTTTTCTAAAGCTGACTGTCCTCGTTGATAATCTTTTTCTCTCAAAAGTATGTCGCTAGCTGGAAAGATAGTGAGGTTTGTCTGATTTTCTTTCGATAATTGTGTTTCGACTTCAAAAGTCCGAATACCATCTACTTCATCACCAAAAAACTCAATTCGGAAAGGTTCTAACTGAGATATATCAAAAATATCTAAGATATCTCCTCGAATACTAAACTCACCTTGGGTCTGTACTTGAGTAACTTTTCGATATCCAATTTCCTTTAACCGGTGAAGTAGCTCGTGTTGGTTATATTCTTCTCCAACTGCAATTTTTATAATACTTTCTTTAAATCTAGTCGGAGAGGGTAAAATCAATCGACTCGCTGCGATATTACAAACTAAAATCCCTTTCTTAGACGGATCACTCAAAAAACGCAAGGCCTCAACCCGCGAAATGATTTTTTCTTGCGAAGACATCAAAAACTCTACCATAGGAGAGTCATCAACCAAAAAAGGATAGACAAATTCCTCTCCTAAGAGAGAAAGAAGATCACTGATAATTCGTTCTGCTTCTCCATAAGTTGAAGTCAGTAACACAATCTTATTTTCTTTTTCTAGACTGCTTGCAATTGCAAGAGCCTTGGTAGACGTTGATAAACCAAGTATTAGTTGTCTTTTCTTATTTATCAGATTTTGATGCCATTTTTCTATCTGATTATTTTCTGAGAATAAATCTAATAAAGTCACCATTTATCCATTATACCTCTGCATTGTTTTCTCAAAGTTTTTCTCTTGTAAATAGTAGTTTACAGCATCGTCAACATTGTCAATAGACTGTAAAATACCCACATAGTCATCCTGATCAAACTTACTTAAAACATGATGAACAACTGACATGCCTTTTTTAGGTCTTCCAATACCTATTTTAACACGGTTAAATACTTGGGTTCCAATATGTTGAATAATAGACTTGATACCATTATGACCACCTGCTGAACCCTTTGCTCTTAAACGAATTTTCCCAACTTCCATGTCAAGATCATCGTAAATGACGAGTAAATCTTCAATATCCAAACCATAGTAAGTCAATAAAGCATGAACCGCTTTTCCACTTTCATTCATAAATGTTGTTGGTTTGACAAGATAAATTTTTTCACCATTAAAGAAAAAAGATGCTAGGTCAGCTTGAAATATCTTGTCATGTGTAAAAGTGACATTTTGTTTTTTAGCTAGTTGGTCAATCAACATAAATCCAACATTGTGTTTGGTTTCAAAATATTTATCCCCTGGATTTCCCAATCCTACAAGTAATTTGGTCATTTATTTTTCCTTTCAAAAGCCAAAAGGGTTGGAATTTTTTTCCAACCTAATTGACACTATTTATTAAATGTTATTAAACGTTAAAGCGGAATTCCATGATATCGCCATCTTGAACGATATATTCTTTTCCTTCTTCACGCAAGCGCCCAGCTTCTTTTACAGCCTTTTCAGATCCGTATTTCACTAGATCCTCATATGACATGGTTACTGCACGAATAAAGCCTTTTTCAAAATCTGAATGGATAATACCAGCTGCTTGAGGAGCTTTCATACCACGCTTAAAGGTCCAAGCGCGAACTTCTTTTTCACCAGCTGTGAAATAAGTTCCAAGTCCAAGCAAGTGGTAAGCTGCACGAGTCAACTTATCAACACCTGATTCTGTCAAGCCAAGTGCTTCAAGAAACTCTTGCTTATCTTCATCATCTAACTCAGAAATTTCTTCCTCAGCACGCGCGGAAATAACAACTACCTCTGCATTTTCTGTCGCTGCAAATTCGCGAATTTGTTTCACATATTCGATAGAATCTGGATCTGAAACGACATCTTCATCCACATTAGCAACATAAAGAACTGGTTTAGTGGTTAAAAGGAAGAGACCTTTGACTACTTTTTGCTCTTCATCTGTGAATTCAATGGTACGTGCTGATTTTCCATCTTCAAGGACTGGTTTAATTTTTTGAAGGACGTTAAACTCTGCCACAGATTCCTTATCTTTTTGCGTACGTGCCATCTTTTCTACACGCGCATAGCGTTTATTAACTGATTCTAAGTCAGCAAGAATCAACTCTAGGTTAATGGTATCAATATCTGCAAGTGGATCCACAAAGGCGTCTTCACGTCCTTGCTCGCGCATAACATTTTCATCATCAAAAGCACGTACAACGTGAACAATCGCATCTACTTCACGGATATTGGCCAAGAATTTATTCCCTAGACCTTCTCCTTTTGAAGCTCCTTTTACAATCCCTGCAATATCTGTAAACTCAAAGGTTGTTGGAACTGTCTTTTTAGGAGTAATCATTTCCGTTAGTTTTTGTAGGCGTTCATCTGGAACTTCCACCATCCCAACGTTTGGATCAATAGTCGCAAATGGGTAGTTTGCCGCCTCTGCTCCTGCTTTTGTAATTGCATTAAAAAGGGTTGATTTCCCAACGTTTGGCAAACCAACGATACCTGCTGTTAAAGCCATAGTTTCTCATTCTCCGTTCTCATTTCAATCCCTAACATTATAACACAAAAAGGGAAAACTTGCTAACCCTCTAACTAAGGGTTCTTAGTCAATAATCTTATTCATTTTTCGTTCAAAATCATAGCGACTCATCATAACAAGGTGGTCACAATTGCTACATTTGATTTTGATATCTGCCCCTATGCGTGTAATTTCCCAACGATTGGCCTTTTTACCTGTTGACTTGATGGTGCAAGCATGTGGTTTTTTCATTTCAACAAAATTTCCAACTTGATACATACTACTCTCCTTTTCTTTTTCGATTATATCATAAAAGAGGCGAGCCAGGCTCAACCTCTTTCACTTAATTTGTACGAACTGGTGTAATGAGCTGCATGAAGTCTTCGTCAGTATCTGCTGGCAAAAGAGTAAATGGACGAACAGCTGAGATAAAGCTAATAGTTACCTTTTCGCTATTTAAAGCCTTGAGGGAATCAATCAAGTAAGTTGGGTTGAAACTAATAGTTAAATCATCACCAGTCACCTGCTCCGTATCGATTTCTTCGTTTACTTTACCAACTTCTGGAGAGTGAACATGGGCACTAACAACTCCACCTTTAATTTCAAGCTTCACAGTACCATTTTGAGTCGCACTTGATAAGAGACGTGCACGCTCCATAGATTGACGCAAATTAACCACATCAAAAGTAATTGTAGTGTTAAAGTCTGTTGGAATCAAGCGATCTGTATCAGGATAATTACCTTCTAGGAGACGAGTATAGAAACTAATATTTTCGCTTCTAAAGAGGATTTGATTATTTGCAAAGAAAATCTCCACAGTTTCAATATCATCCGTAAATACCGCTGCAAATTCGCGTAGAGAACGACTAGGAATTACTACATCGAAATCATCTCCATTTTTTTCAAGAGTCAATTTTTTCTGGCTAAGGCGATGAGAGTCTGTCGCAACGGTTTTTAGTTCCTTGTGTTGGCTCAAAACAAAATGGACACCAGTTAAGATTGGACGACTTTCTTGCGTACTTGCAGCAAAAGCTGTTTCATTGATAATTTTCTTAAGTAGTTTGGTTTCAAGAACCAAAGGTGTGCTTGCTGAAATTTCTTGGATTCGTGGGTATTGTTCGCTATCTTTTCCTTTTAGGGTAATTTCTGATTTGCCACTGGTTAAGACAATTTGTTTTTGTTCAATCTCTTTGAAATCAAGCGTTACATCTGGAAGACTAGATACAACATTGATAAAGAAAGAAGCTTCTAGAAGAATCGAACCCAAAGAAGTTATCAAGAGACCAGCATCTTCATTCTTTTGAGAAATGAAATTTTCAATAGAAATTTGACCGTTTGATCCAATTAAAGTAATTCCTTCATTGGTAACGTCAATTTTGATTGTTGATAAAATTGGAATAGCATTTTTAGAGCTTATTGCTCGTTTTGTAGTATTTAAGGCCTGTAGAAATAAATTTTTATTGATTGAAAAATGAATCATGGATTCTCCTTTATTTATTTTTAGTATTAGAAAGTTAATAGTAATAATAGAGTCTGTGAATTCTGTGGAAAACTGGGTGCTATTTAGTAAACTTAAGCTTCTAAGCTTGTTTAAAAAATGTGGATAAAAAAGATAAGAAAGGAAAAGTTATCCACAACCTACTTAATTTTCTTTTTGATTGCTTCTATTTCTAAACGTAAATTATCGTCTTCGTCAATCAATGATTTAATTTTAGCATGGGCATGAATAACGGTGGTGTGATCCTTTCCGCCAAATTCTTTTCCGATTTTTGGAAGACTATTATCTGTCAGTTCTCTAGCTAGGTACATGGCAACTTGACGTGCTAAAACGATGTTTTGAACTCGTCTCGTACCCTTCATTTCTTTGACACTCACTCCATAAAAATTTCCAACTTCAGTTTGAATTTTCTCAATTGGAATAATAAGTATCTGACGGGCGTCTTGTTTACGTGCTCTAATAGCTTCCGCAGCAATATCAATAGTGATATCCTTAATTTTCTTTACTCTGGCAATTAAAGTGATATCGTTGATTGCTCCTTCCAGTTCTCGAACATTTGAATCAAATTGGCCAGCCAAGTATTCCAGAGTATCACTTTGGAAATGGTAATCCAAATGCTCTGTTTTACTTTGAAGAATGGCGATACGTGTCTCAAAGTCAGGAGGAGTGATATTTTGCGTCAATCCCCAGCTAAAGCGCGTGACAAGTCTCTCTTCAAGTCCTTCTAGGTGTTTAGGACTTCGATCACTGGTTAGAACAATCTGTTTCTGTTTATCATGAAGAGCATTGAAGGTATTGAAAAATTCTTCCTGGGTCGCGACTTTTTTGCCACTGAGAGATTGGATATCATCTATCAACAAGAGATCAAGACTACGGTAAGTCTTTTTGAACTTTTCCATTTCCCCAAGTCGCAAGTGTTCAAGAAAGTCATTGATAAAGCTTTCGGCAGGAATGTACTTGACACGTGCATCAGGAATATTTTTCAAAATCTCATTTCCAATCGCATTGAGCAAATGAGTCTTTCCAAGACCAGGTCCTCCATAGATGAAAAGAGGATTATAGGTCAGAGCTAAATCTTCAGATACAGCTAGTGCAGCTGACACCGCCCAAACATTCCCATCACCTTGAATAAAGTTATCAAAGGTATATTTTTCTTTTAATCCTGTTTCAGAATAGGGAATCGTTGGTAGTGCAGGTGTGTAATCGTAAGTAGAGACACTATTCGTATCATTTACTTGAGTAGATTCTGTGCTCTGAGGTTTAGTGAAAATATAGTGAGGTTTGATT
The DNA here is from genome assembly GCF_000257455.1 of Streptococcus oralis SK610. Lineage (GTDB taxonomy): Bacteria > Bacillota > Bacilli > Lactobacillales > Streptococcaceae > Streptococcus > Streptococcus oralis_CB. Next base: position 5,656 of record NZ_AJKQ01000024.1, on the reverse strand, counting down.
TCAGAATCATAAATTTCAAAACCAGCAGCAATGATAATATCTTTTAATTGCTTTTCCCACACCATTTCCATCTCTGATCTCGGTAGAAATATAGTAGCTGTATTTTCTTCTACTTTGATGAGTTCAGCAGGTGTAGCATAGAAATCATACATAGATCGAGTCAATCTTTCTTGAGCAAATTCTAAAATACGATTCCAAAATTGCTTTTCTTTCAACTAATTTTCCTCCTTTACTATGATTTTAGTAGTTTAGTGCTAGACTTATTTTACCATAGATAATAGGATTTTTCCACAGATTGGGGAAAAGAATCCACAATGTTAGCAGTATTTATCCACAGGTTGGGGATAAATAAAAAAATCCTTGATTTAGTAGGCTTTTTGATAAAAAAATTGGTGGATAAATTTGTGAGTTGAGAAAATAAAAGAACAGCCTTATTTCAGGCTGTTAATAATTCTATCGTATTCTTCTTGACTTGAAAAGGAGATAATAATCTTTCCAGTATCTTTTTTTGAAAGTTTAATTTCTACACTTAAACCGAGTAGTTTTTTTAATTTATCTTCTTCATCTTTGATGAAAGAATCACTTTTTTTCTGCTTCTTGTGTTTTTTCTCTGTAAGAAGTGCTTCTAACTTTCTCACAGAAATATCTTCATTTTTGATTAGTTGGAAGAAATAGTCTTGCTGCTCTTTGTCTAAACCAACTAGTGAACGTGCATGCGCTTGAGAAATTTTTCCATTTTCTACTTCAGCTAAGATATATTCTGGTAGGGAAAGCAAACGAATAAAATTAGTGATATAAGGACGAGATTTCCCCATTTTATCCGCTATATCAGTGTGAGTAAATCCTTTTTCTACTAAAGATTCGTAGGCGCGTGCTTCTTCAACAGGATTTAAATTTTCTCTCTGCAAATTCTCAATGATTGACTGAATCATCATTTCCTGATCTGAGAGGTGCTTTACAACGGCTGGAATAGAGGTTAGACCAGCCAAGAGAGAAGCCCGATATCGTCTCTCTCCTGCAAGGATTTCATAACCAATTACAGGAGATTGACGAACGATGATTGGTTGGATGAGCCCATTTTCTTTGATTGACTGAGCTAATTCTTTTAATTTTTCTACATCAAATTCTTTCCGAGGTTGGTAAGGATTCTTTTGTATTTCAGAGATAGAAATCATTTCAAATTTTTCCATGATTCTACACTAACATATCTTTTACTTTCTGTAAAGTTTTCTTTACACTGATGTCAATTAAGACTCTAAATCACCAGAATTCTTATCTAGTTTAATTGAGGTTGTTTCCTCCTTACCATTACGGTAGTAGGTTACTTTGATAGTATCTCCGATAGCATGATTGTAAAGAGCGTGTTGTAGGTCTGTTGATGAAGCAATCTCTTTGTCGTCAACTTTGGTAATGACATCGTATTTTTGAAGATGTCCATTTGCTGGCATATTGTTTTGAACAGATCGAACAACTACACCTGAAGTGAGGCTACTTGGAATGTTAAGTTTTCTAAGATCACTAGCTCCAACATTTGACAGATTGACCATTTGAATTCCAAGAGCTGGACGAGTCACTTTACCATTACTTTCAAGCTGTTTAATGATATTTTGTGCATCGTTTGAAGGAATTGCAAAACCAAGACCTTCTACAGATGTTCCACCATTACTTGCAATTTTACTTGATGTAATACCAATTACTTGTCCTTGAATGTTTACAAGTGGACCACCAGAGTTACCAGGGTTAATAGCCGTATCTGTTTGAATGGCTTTTGTTGAAATAGCTTGACCATCTTCAGATTTTAGAGAAACATTTCGATTAAGACTTGAAATAATCCCCTGTGTAACTGTATTAGCATATTCTGAACCTAGAGGACTACCGATAGCAATCGCTGTTTCTCCAACACTAAGTTGACTTGAATCCCCAAATTCTGCCACTGTTGTAACTTTTTCTGAAGAAATTTTAACGACAGCAATATCAGAGAAGGTATCAGATCCGACAATTTCACCAGGAACCTTGGTACCATCTGCTAAGCGGATATCAACTTTTGAAGCTCCATTGATAACGTGAGTATTAGTTACAAGATAGGCATCTTTATCATCCTTTTTATAGATGACACCTGATCCCTCACTTGCGATTTGTTGATTGTCTGAATCAGAGTTAGTGTCATCAGCATTAAATACACTACTTTGTCTACTGCTAGAAGAAGAATAAGTAATGATTGAGACAACAGCATCCTTAACTTTATTTACTGCTTGAGTGGTTGAATTTTCATTTTTATAGGATGTTTGAGTGACAGTGCCAGAATTATTATTCGTAGCTTGATTTCCTTGTTTTTGATAAAGTTGCAATGTTACGAAACTTCCTAAGGCACCACTTAAAAATCCGATTAGAATGATTGCAAGAACTTTAACTCCTTTTTTGTAAAATTTTTGTAAGTGTTTCATAAACGCCTCCGTTTGTTATTTATTTACTCAGATTATAAACCTATTAACTTAATCCAAACTTAAAAGCTTAAAGTTTTACACAAGTTGTGGATAACTCGTTTTATTCTGTGAATTCACTAGTAATTTTGAATGATTTTTGTGTGTATAAGATGTGAAATGAAGTGTGGATATGATAGAATAGAAGAATGAAAATAAAAATTGTAACAGTGGGGAAATTAAAAGAAAAATACCTTAAAGATGGTATTGCTGAATATACCAAACGAATTTCACGTTTCGCCAAATTAGAAATGATTGAGCTCACTGATGAGAAGACACCTGACAAAGCCAGTGAATTAGAAAACCAAAAAATCTTGGAAACAGAAGGTGAAAGAATTCTTTCTAAGGTTGGAGAAAGAGACTTTGTCGTTGTACTAGCCATTGAAGGAAAAACACTCTCCTCAGAGGAATTGAGTAAGCAACTAGAGCAAGCTTCTATAAAAGGATACTCAACGCTTACTTTTATCATTGGAGGAAGTTTGGGTCTAGCTCCTGTTGTAAAAAATAGAGCCAATCTTTCTGTCAGTTTTGGACGTCTGACATTACCACATCAGTTAATGAGATTGGTTTTAGTTGAACAAATTTACCGTGCTTTTACAATTCAACAGGGTTCTCCTTACCACAAATAGAAGATTGACTTAGCTCTTGTTTTTTGATAGAATGGTCATGTTAGGTCTCATAGCTCAGCTGGATAGAGCATTCGCCTTCTAAGCGAACGGTCGCAGGTTCGAATCCTGCTGGGATCAATTTTAGATGCGAAGCTGGGGTAAATCCCAGCTTTTTTCTTAAAAAAGTGCGTTTCAGGTGCAAAAATGTACAGTTGGGAAGAATTTTTTCTTACATGGTCTTCATTTTGTATAATAGATGTGTAAGTTAACTTACAAGAAAAAATAATACAGGAGATTTCATTATGAAAAATACAGGAAAGTTGGAACAATTTAAAGAAGTAACAGAGGCAGAATTGCAGGAGATTCGAGGTGGAGATAAAAGACTACCTTACTTTTTTAAACATCTTTTTTCAAATAGGACAAAGTAGTAATATTATAGGGTGATAGGATGAGTTTATTAGGATTTGGAATAGTTATTCTTCATATTTTTATTTTAACAATAAGCTATGAATTAATTTGTAAAGTAACTAAAAAAGAAAGATATTTATTTATAGCTTGTATATTTGTATATCAGTCTGTAGCTGAATTTTTCTTTGACTTTATTTCATTAGCTGGGTTAGGGATTGAAAAATTTATATTTCCTTTTATTCTATATACTTCTATATTAGCTATAAAGAAGTATGATAAGCATAAAGGAATGTTTATCAGTTTACTATTGTCTTTATTATATCATAGTACACATACTTTTTTATCAGTAACCCTATCCTCTATAACAGGTGATGCTTTTGTGATAGAACATGAAGTGATGTTTTATTTAGGAGTACTATTACTAACATATTTTATTATTAAAAAAATTATTACTTATTTCCACTTAGAACTTACCTATTTTGATAAAGATTATCTGTACCCTTTTTTAAAAAAAGTAATAGTTGCTTTCTTTAGTTTGCATATCTTATTGTTTATTTCAGATATAGTAAGTACAACTCATCATTTAAATAGCTTCGGAAGTATTTTATCAACCATTGTTTTTATTTGCTTGTTATTGATTTTCTTTGCAATGAATTCTCACAAGGTTCAAATTGAAAGAGAGATTGCTCTAAAACAAAAGAAATTTGAACAAAAACATTTACAGACTTATACTGATGAAATTGTGGAGTTGTATAATGAAATTCGAGGTTTTCGTCATGACTATGCAGGGATGCTTGTCAGCATGCAAATGGCGATTGACAGTGGAGATTTACAAGAAATTAACAGGATTTACAATGAAGTCTTAGTAAAAGCAAATCAGAAATTGAGGTCAGAAAAATATACTTACTTTGATTTAAATAATATAGAAGACTCTGCTTTACGGAGTTTAATTGCTCAATCGATTGTCTATGCACGAAAAAATGATGTAGAGTTTACATTGGAAGTAAAGGATATCATTACTAGACTGTCAATAGATTTACTTGATCTTGTTCGTATCATGAGCATTTTATTAAACAATGCTGTTGAAGGTGCTGCAGATAGTTATTTGAAACAAATGGAAGTTGCAGTCATTAAAATGGATTTTGAAACAGTTATAGTTATCCAGAATTCATGCAAAATCACTATGACGCCTTCAGAGGATCTATTTGCCTTAGGTTTTTCTACCAAGGGAAGAAATAGAGGTTTAGGACTTAATAATGTCAAAGAGATTTTAGATAAGTATGACAACATTATTTTAGAAACAGAGATGGAAGACAACACATTTAGACAAATTATTAGATTTAAGAGGGAATTCGAATGAAAGTATTAATTTTAGAAGATGTTATTGAACATCAAGTGAGACTAGAGAGAATATTAAATGAAATATCAGAAGAATCGAATATTCCTATTTCATATAAGACAACAGGAAAAGTTCGTGAGTTTAAGGAATATATCGAAAATGATGAAGTAAACCAGCTTTATTTCCTAGATATTGATATTCATGGAATCGAGAAAAAAGGCTTTGAAGTGGCTCAATTTATCCGTCATCACAATCCTTATGCTATTATTGTCTTTATTACTAGTCGATCTGAATTTGCTACCTTAACGTATAAATACCAGGTATCAGCCCTAGATTTTGTTGATAAAGATATCAATGATGAATTATTCAAAAAACGCATCGAGCAGAGTATTTTTTACACTAAGAGCATGCTACTTGAAAACGAAGATGTTGTAGACTATTTTGATTACAACTATAAAGGAAATGATTTGAAAATTCCTTACCATGACATTTTGTATATCGAAACCACAGGAGTTTCTCATAAACTTCGGATTATTGGTAAGAATTTTGCAAAAGAATTCTATGGAACTATGACAGATATTCAGGAAAAGGACAAACATACCCAGCGATTTTATTGCTCCCATAAATCTTTCCTTGTCAATGTGGGAAATGTGAGAGAAATTGATCGAAAGAATTTAGAAGTTGTCTTTTATGAAGATCATCGTTGTCCGATTACTCGTTTAAAAGTCCGCAAACTAAAAGATATTCTAGAGAAAAAATCTAAAAAGTGATTGACAATTAGTAAGAAATTGATATAATGGTTATATCTGCTACAGATAGAT
>NZ_AJKQ01000023.1:0-35869 GCF_000257455.1 Streptococcus oralis SK610 | reverse complement strand
ATTTTATTTATAACTTGGAAGGGTAGCGAAGAGGCTAAACGCGGCGGACTGTAAATCCGCTCCTTCGGGTTCGGGGGTTCGAATCCCTCCCCTTCCATTACTTTAGTTACGGGCATAGTTTAAAGGTAGAACTAAGGTCTCCAAAACCTTCAGTGTGGGTTCAATTCCTACTGCCCGTGTTAATATGATTATGGCGGGTGTGGTGAAGTGGTTAACACACCAGATTGTGGCTCTGGCATGCGTGGGTTCGATCCCCATCACTCGCCTATTTTATATTATTGGGGTATAGCCAAGCGGTAAGGCAAGGGACTTTGACTCCCTCATGCGTTGGTTCGAATCCAGCTACCCCAGTTACTATTTGCCGGCGTGGCGGAATTGGCAGACGCGCTGGACTCAAAATCCAGTGTCCGCAAGGACGTGCCGGTTCGACCCCGGCCGCCGGTATAGTAATAACGACAAGGTTTTCGGACCTTGTTTTTTGATTTAGTGAAGATTTTGATATTTTTTCTTTAAGTACAGATAACTGATGAATCATCTTTTTATTCTTATTCTAGTCATTTTTAGTGTATTTTTGGTATAATATTACTTATTCACAATTTATTTTGACTATGAAAGAGTTTGGTGATTAATGTCTCGGTCTGTTGAATTACTAAAGAAACGTTACTTAAAGAATATAAAAGAGAACCCAAATTTATTTATTGGGATTGAGTTAGAATATCCTATTGTAAATTTAGAGGGTAAGGCTACAGATGGTGAAGTTGTTAAGGATCTCTTTCGGTATTTACCATCAGTACTGGGCTTTACTATCGAAAAAGTGGATGATTTTGGGAATCCAATTCAGTTGCTTGATCCAGTCAGCCAAGATACGATCTTATTTGAGGTTGCTTATACGACGATTGAGTTTGCATTCGGAAAGGCCGAATCTATCCAAGAGGTAGAAGAACGCTTTAACTTCTATATGGCTACGATTCAGAATAAACTGGGTGAAGCTAATCATGCTATTGTTGGCTGCGGCATTCATCCCAACTGGGATAAAAATGAGAATTGTCCAGTGGCTTATCCCCGCTATCAGATGTTGATGGATTATCTGAATTTGAGTAGAAATGTAACTAAATCAGATTTACATCATTTCCCTGAGTATGGTGCCTTTATCTGTGGAAGTCAGGTTCAACTGGACGTTTCAAAGTCCAACTACCTGCGTGTTATCAATGCTTTTACTCAAATTGAAGCTGCAAAAGCTTATTTGTTTGCAAATTCTGAGTTTTCAGGGGCAGATTGGGATACCAAAATTTCGAGAGATATTTTTTGGGAAGAATCCATGCATGGTATCTATTCAGAGAATGTTGGTGTCAATACTAGACTATTTAAAGATGAGGATGATTTTTTTGACTATCTAAATCATTCTGCGATTTTTACTGCGGAGCGTGATGGGCAGACCTATTATTTTTATCCGATTCAGGCTAGAGATTATTTGACTACACCCGAAATCCAGGCATTTACCCTTAATGGGGATGAGGTGTTGATTCAGCCTCAGGAGGAGGATTTCCAAACGCATCGTAGTTACCAGTACCAAGACTTAACGACTCGAGGAACAGTTGAGTTTCGCAGTGTTTGTACTCAGCCGCTTGATAGGACTTTTGCTTCTGCAGCCTTTCACTTGGGCTTGTTGGTTCATTTAGACAAGCTTGAAGCTTACTTGCGAACTGCTCCATTTTTTACCACAGCTGGTCGTGATTATAAGCTTTTAAGACGACAATTTTCTAAAAAACAACTCACAGATGAAGAAGAAGCTGCGGTTCTCGAGTTTTCTAAAGACTTACTCACCCTAGCTGAGGAAGGACTGGAGAAAAGAGATAAGCAAGAAATGACCTATTTACAGCCTTTGAAAGAACAATTGGGACTATAATTTCTCTTATAAAGGGAGAATTTTCTGAAAAATCATGATATAATGAAAGAGACTATAGATAAAGGATAGAGATTCATGACATTAGTTTATCAATCAACGCGTGATGCCAATAATACAGTAACTGCCAGCCAAGCTATTTTGCAAGGTTTGGCGACGGATGGTGGTCTGTTTACACCGCTTACTTATCCAAAGGTGGATTTGGACTTTGAAAAATTGCAAGATGCTTCTTACCAAGAAGTGGCTAAATTAGTTTTGTCAGCATTTTTAGATGACTTTACAGCTGAGGAATTGGACTACTGTATCAACAATGCCTACGATAGCAAGTTTGATACCCCAGCTATTGCGCCATTGGTGAAACTGGATGGGCAATACAATTTGGAATTGTTCCATGGTTCAACGATTGCCTTTAAAGATATGGCCTTGTCTATCTTGCCATACCTTATGACGACTGCTGCTAAAAAGCATGGTTTGGAGAACAAAATCGTCATTTTGACAGCGACATCTGGTGATACTGGAAAAGCTGCGATGGCAGGGTTTGCGGATGTGCCTGGAACTGAGATTATCGTCTTTTATCCAAAGGATGGTGTTAGCAAGGTACAAGAGTTGCAAATGACTACTCAGACTGGCGACAATACTCATGTTATCGCTATTGATGGTAACTTTGACGATGCGCAAACTAATGTCAAACATATGTTTAACGATGTAGCTCTTCGTGAAAAGTTGGCTGCCAATAAACTGCAATTTTCATCAGCTAACTCAATGAACATTGGTCGTTTGGTACCACAGATTGTTTATTATGTTTATGCTTACGCTCAATTGGTTAAGACTGGTGAGATTGTATCTGGTGAGAAGGTCAACTTCACAGTACCAACAGGAAACTTTGGAAATATCTTGGCTGCCTTTTATGCTAAACAAATTGGTCTGCCAGTTGGCAAATTGATCTGTGCTTCAAATGACAATAATGTTTTAACTGACTTCTTTAAAACACGTGTTTACGATAAGAAACGTGAGTTTAAAGTAACCACTAGCCCATCTATGGATATCTTAGTATCTTCAAACTTGGAGCGTTTGATTTTCCATCTTTTGGGGAATGATGCGGTTAAGACAGCTGAACTCATGAACGCCTTGAGTACACAAGGACAATATGAATTGGCAGACTTTGATGCTGAGATTCTGGAACTCTTCGCAGCTGAATATGCGACGGAGGAAGAAACCGCAGCAGAAATCAAGCGTGTTTATGATACAGATGCCTACATCGAGGATCCACATACGGCGGTTGCCTCAGCTGTTTATAGAAAATACCAAGTGGCTACTGGCGATGCGACTAAGACCGTGATTGCTTCAACAGCTAGTCCATACAAGTTCCCAGTGGTTGCAGTAGAAGCTGTAACAGGGAAAGCAGGCTTGACTGACTTTGAAGCCTTGGCTCAATTACATGAAATCTCAGGAGTGGCAGTGCCACCAGCGGTTGATGGCCTTGAAACAGCTCCAGTTCGTCATAAAACAACAGTGGCAGCTGCTGACATGCAAGCAGCGGTTGAAGCTTATCTAGGGCTTTAAGACAGAGGAAGTAAACTCGGTTGGGAAACCAACTGAGTTTCTTTTCATCAGGAGGAAGGATTGTTTAAGAAAAATAAAGACATTCTTAATATTGCATTGCCAGCTATGGGTGAAAACTTTTTGCAGATGCTCATGGGGATGGTAGATAGTTACTTGGTCGCTCACTTGGGCTTAATCGCTATTTCAGGTGTTTCAGTGGCTGGCAATATTATCACGATTTACCAGGCGATTTTCATCGCTTTGGGGGCTGCTATTTCCAGTGTTATTTCAAAAAGCATGGGGCAGAAAGATCAGTCCAAGTTGGCTTATCACGTGACAGAGGCTCTCAAGATAACCCTATTGCTGAGTGCACTTTTAGGCGCTTTATCCATCTTTGCTGGGCACGAGATGATAGGACTCTTGGGGACGGAGAGGGATGTAGCCGAGAGTGGTGGACTATACCTATCTTTGGTGGGTGGATCGATTGTTCTCTTGGGCTTGATGACGAGTTTGGGTGCCTTGATTCGTGCAACGCATAATCCACGGCTACCCCTCTATGTGAGTCTTTTATCCAATGCCTTAAATATTCTTTTTTCAAGTCTAGCTATTTTTGTCCTTGATATGGGCATAGCGGGTGTTGCTTGGGGGACTATCTTGTCTCGCTTAGTCGGTCTTGTGATTTTGTGGTCGCAATTAAAGCTGCCTTTTGAGAAACCGACTTTTGGACTCGATAAAGACTTACTGACCTTGGCTTTGCCAGCGGCAGGGGAACGTCTCATGATGCGGGCTGGAGACGTCGTCATCATTGCCTTGGTTGTTTCTTTTGGGACGGAGGCAGTAGCGGGGAATGCAGTCGGAGAAGTCTTGACCCAGTTTAATTACATGCCTGCCTTTGGCGTCGCTACGGCAACGGTCATGCTGGTAGCTCGAGCAGTTGGAGAGGATAGCTGGGAAAGAGTAGATGATTTGTGTAAGCAAACCTTTTGGCTTTCTCTGCTTCTCATGTTGCCCTTAACTTTCAGTATCTATGCCTTAGGGACACCACTGACTCATCTCTATACGACGGACCCTATAGCAGTCGAGGCGAGTGTTTTGGTGGCACTGTTCTCTCTACTAGGTACTCCTATGACGATAGGAACAGTCATCTATACTGCAGTTTGGCAGGGTTTGGGGAATGCTCGCCTTCCCTTTTATGCAACAAGCATAGGAATGTGGTGTATCCGCATTGGAACAGGATATCTGATGGGGATTGTTCTTGGTTGGGGCTTGCCTGGTATTTGGGCTGGAACCCTTTTGGATAATGGTTTTCGCTGGCTATTTCTACGTTACCGTTACCAACGTTATATGATGTTGAAAGGATAGGAGATGCAAAAAATAGCCTTTATTTGGGATTTAGACGGGACTTTATTGGACTCTTACGAAGCGATTTTGTCAGGAATTGAGGAGACATTTGCTCAGTTTTCTATTCCTTATGATAAGAAGAAAGTGAGAGAGTTTATCCTCAGGTATTCTGTGCAGGATTTGCTTGTGCAGGTGGCAGAAGAGAGAAATCTGGATGCGGAAGTGCTCAATCAGGTACGTGCCCAGAGCCTGGCTGAGAAGAATGCCCAGGTCGTCTTGATGCCAGGTGCGCGTGAAGTGTTGGCTTGGGCAGACCAAGCAGGGATTCAGCAGTTTGTCTATACTCATAAGGGAGACAATGCTTTTACCATTCTCAGAGACTTGGGGTTGGAATCCTATTTCAAAGAGATTTTAACCAGTCAGAGTGGCTTTGCGCGCAAGCCAAGTCCACAAGCGGCTAACTATCTGTTAGACAAGTATCAGCTGGATCCTAATAATACCTATTATATAGGGGACCGGACTTTGGATGTGGAATTTGCCCAGAATAGTGGCCTTCAAAGCATCAACTTTTTAGAGTCTTCTTATGAAGGGAATCACAGGATTCAAGCATTGGCAGATATCCCTCATATTTTTGAGGATTAGGAGCGAGAAGATTGTGTCAGTTTTGTGACAGAAACCTAACAAACTATTTCAAGTAATCAAGTTTGTTACAAGGAATAGACAGTTCTGTTAAATAGGCCCGAGAGGGCTTTTTTTCTGCTTTTTTTGTGTTATGATAGACAGGTACTCATTTGAAAGGAATATGAACGAATGAAGAAAAGAATTATTTTAGCCTCAACAGTAGCCTTATCTCTTGCTCCCGCATTAGGAGCTAAAGCTCAAGAAATCTCTTGGACAGCACGTAGCGTTGAGCAAATTCAAAGTGATGTGACGAAAAACGAGAACAAAAACAGCTATACAGTTCAGTATGGTGATACCCTGAGTACGATTGCAGAAGCTTTGGGAGTAGATGTGACGGTTCTTGCTAATTTGAACAAAATCACCAATATGGACTTGATTTTCCCAGATACTGTCCTCACTACAACTGTCAATGAGGCAGAAGAGGTAACGGAAGTTGAAATCCAAACTCCTCAAGCAGACGCTAGTGAAGAAGTGACGACTGCGACAGCTGATTTGACGACGAATCAAGTAACAGTCGATGAACAAACAGTTCAAGTAGAAGACCTTTCTCAACCAATTGAGGAAGCTCCAACTGCAACAGAGACTGAAAAACCAGCAGAAGTAGCGCCAAGTTCAGAAGTTTCTGAGACAGCGACAGTTGCTGAAGAGACACCATCTACAGAAACACCTGTAGCTGAAGAAACAGCTGAAACGACTCCAACGGAAGCACCAGTAGCAGAAACAACTCGCCCAGTTGAAGAAGAAGCTCCTCAAGCAGCGACTCCAGCTACGGAAGAAACGGTAGCAACAACTCCAGCAGAAGCACCAGTAGCAGCTGCGCCAGCAACTGAAACGCCTGCTGATACAAGAGGAACAAGTGCAACAGAAGAAACAGCAGCATCAACAGCAACTTCTGACACTGCAACTTCGACTTATCAAGCAGAGCAAAGCCAAACTCCTTCAAGAACTTATTCAGCTCCAGCGGCTCCTGACTATGCAGGACTTGCTGTAGCTAAGTCTGAGAATGCTGGTCTTCAACCACAAACTGCAGCCTTTAAAGAAGAAATCGCCAACTTGTTTGGCATCACATCCTTTAGTGGTTACCGTCCTGGAGACAGTGGCGACCATGGGAAAGGTTTGGCCATCGACTTTATGGTTCCAGTGAGTTCAGCACTCGGAGATCAAATTGCAGAATATGCAGTCAAAAATATGGCTAGCCGTGGTATCAACTATATCATTTGGAAACAACGTTTCTACGCTCCATATGATAGTAAATATGGACCAGCCTACACTTGGAATCCAATGCCAGACCGTGGTAGCGTAACCGAAAACCACTATGACCACGTTCACGTTTCAATGAACTAATCATTAAAATGGAAGTTGGGAACTGATTGAGTTCCCGCTTCTTTTTTGCATGTCATTTCTTCAGGATAAAAGGGACAAATATGAGGAAGTGAGTAATATTTCAAGAGAATGTAAGCATATTACTTGATTAATTTTTTGGATTGCAATATACTTGATAAGTCAATCGTTGATAAATCAACTTTAAAGGGGAAAGATTTATGGTAGCAATCCATGATTTACTGTATCAACTACGATTAGCAGATCAGTCTATGACACAACTATTTGAACGCCAATTGGGAATTAGTCTGACTCGTTATCAAATCTTATGTTTCTTAATCGATCAGTCTCCGTGTAATCAAATAGCAGTTCAGGATAGATTGAAGATTGATCAGGCTGCCTTGACACGGCACTTTAAAATTTTGGAAAAGGGAGGTTTGGTTAATCGATGTCGGAATCCTGAAAACCAGAGGGAGGTTTTGGTGGAAGTCACAGACTTTGCGAGAGAACAACTAGTAACCAACTCTCCTCAACAACATATAAACGTAAAAAATCAGATGGAGAGTGTACTTACAAAAGGAGAGCGAGAAGAGTTCAGTCGCTTGTTAGAAAAGTTGATATCTGGCTTAGAAGAGATAAAAATTTAAGGAGAAGAATATGTCTATTTTTACAATTATTTTAGCAACTATCGTTGCCTTGGAGCATTTTTACATTTTTTATTTGGAAAGTGTGGCTACGCAATCAGATACTACTAGTCGCGTGTTTAATGTGGATAAGGAAGAACTGGCTCGTCCTTCAGTGAGTTCATTATTTAAAAATCAAGGGATTTATAATGCTTTGATAGGTGTGTTCCTCTTGTACGGGATTTATTTCTCACAAGGTTTGGAAATTGTGACCATCTTTGTTTTATTTGTGCTTGGTGCAGCGACCTACGGTTCTCTGACAGCAGACAAGAAGATCATTCTGAAGCAAGGTGGGCCCGCTATTTTGACTCTGCTGAGTATGTTGCTTTTGAAATAAGAAAACCAGCTTCTTGAAAGATGCTGGCTTTTGTATGCTCTTACCCATTTCGACGTTTACGGGCTAGTAGGACTCTGTAAAAGAAGATGTGATTGTTTTGGATATAGGGAAGGATTGAAAAGCTAGCAATTCCAAAGGTGAGCCAGTTGAGGAAGTACCAAGGGAGTAGTTGTAGGTCGAGGACAAAGCGCTGGAATTTGTAACCTTTCATCAAGAAACGGCTGGTTTTCAGGATTTGACGGGGTTTAGCCTGTCCTAAATCCAGAGTATCGCAGAGGAGGAATTCTACCTGCGAGTAGGCATAATGCTGCGGAACATAGAGGATGTTCCCTACAATCATCAAGATGAGACTCGCGAAAAAGTAGAGGCCAAAGGTCATAAGGAACTGCTCTGTTTCAACGGATGAGAGGTCTAATTTTGGAAATTCAGGATGTAGGGCGACAAATCTCCGAGCCAAGAGATTGCTATAAAAGAGAAAATAAACGCCTACTAAGTTTGGAATGCTCCATAAAAAGAGGTAGAAACGTTTGAGGAGCAGAGTTAGGAAGGTTTGCGAGAAGCGCTCTTCAGCAAAGAGGGCCAGGCTTGATTTTACTGAGAGTTCTGTATCAGGATCCTTGAGGAGTCGGAGTGTCGCAAAAGCAGCACCTGCTAGAAAAATCGTGCTCACAAAAGAAACCACTAGTGGGAAGAGATAGGCTTGGAGCACTTGTGCCAGCATGCTGAAAAAGGATTGCTCTAAAACACTTTCTTGGAGACGAGCCAAAGGGTTGAGAAAGCCTGATAAGATGACCAGTATGCTAGGTAAGAGATAGACGAGAAAGAGGCGGGGATTTTCAGCCTGAAACTGCCTCGTCTGCAGACGAATAGTTTTTAAATCAATTTTTGGGTATTTCATTCTCTCATTATACCATAGTTCGTGACAGTTCCAGCTTTTTTTGATAAAATCATACAGTATGCCTTTGGGCGCAAAGTATGAACTGGGACTGTTTTTCCCAGCTTCGGAGGTAGAAAATGTCAGATTCACCAATCAAATACCGTTTGATTAAGAAAGAAAAACACACGGGAGCTCGTCTGGGAGAAATTATCACCCCGCACGGTACCTTTCCAACGCCTATGTTTATGCCAGTTGGGACCCAAGCTACTGTAAAAACCCAGTCACCAGAGGAGTTGAAGGAGATGGGATCAGGGATTATCCTCTCTAATACCTATCATCTGTGGCTTCGTCCTGGAGATGAACTCATCGCACGCGCAGGTGGTCTCCACAAGTTCATGAATTGGGACCAGCCAATCTTGACGGATAGTGGTGGTTTCCAGGTCTATTCCCTAGCAGATAGCCGCAATATCACCGAAGAAGGAGTAACCTTTAAAAACCATCTCAATGGTTCCAAGATGTTCCTATCGCCAGAAAAGGCCATCTCTATTCAGAATAATCTAGGCTCCGACATCATGATGTCCTTTGACGAATGTCCTCAGTTTTACCAACCTTATGACTACGTTAAGAAATCAATCGAGCGTACTAGCCGTTGGGCTGAGCGTGGTTTGAAGGCTCACCGTCGTCCACAGGATCAAGGTTTGTTTGGAATTGTACAGGGGGCAGGATTTGAAGACCTTCGCCGTCAGTCAGCTCACGACCTTGTTAGCATGGACTTCCCTGGCTACTCTATCGGTGGTTTGGCAGTAGGAGAAACCCACGAAGAAATGAATGCAGTCTTGGACTTCACAACTCAACTTCTTCCTGAAAACAAACCCCGCTATTTGATGGGTGTCGGAGCGCCAGATAGCTTGATAGATGGGGTGATTCGTGGTGTGGATATGTTTGACTGTGTCTTACCGACTCGTATCGCTCGTAACGGAACTTGTATGACCAGTCAAGGTCGTTTGGTTGTCAAAAATGCCCAATTCGCTGAAGACTTTACGCCACTGGATCCTGAGTGTGATTGCTACACATGTAAGAACTATACACGCGCCTACCTTCGTCACCTGCTCAAGGCTGATGAAACCTTCGGTATCCGCTTGACTAGCTACCACAATCTCTACTTCTTACTCAATCTGATGAAGCAGGTCCGCCAAGCCATCATGGATGACAATCTCTTGGAATTCCGTGAGTATTTTGTAGAAAAATATGGCTACAACAAGTCAGGGCGCAATTTCTAAAGTGTAACAATAGAATGCCAAAATCCTAAGTTTTCTCTTAGGATTTTTCCTATTTTTTTGATAGAATAGGGAGTATAATGGAATGGAAATTAGGTGGTGTTTTACTTCCTAATTTAATGGAGAATAGACTCGTATGCGTATTAAATGGTTTTCCTTGATTAGGATTACAGGTTTACTTTTGGTGCTTTTGTACCACTTCTTTCAAACGATCTTTCCTGGAGGATTCTTTGGGGTAGATGTCTTTTTCACTTTTTCAGGATTTTTGATCACCTCCCTCCTTTTAGAAGAATTTGGGAAGGCACGCCAGATTGATTTACTGGGCTTTTTTAAGAGACGGTTTTACCGCATCGTGCCACCTGTGGTGCTGATGGTTTTAGTGACCATGCCTTTTACTTTCTTGGTTCGTCAAGACTATGTTGCTGGAATTGGTGGCCAGATAGCTGGAGTTCTCGGTTTTATGACCAACTTCTACGAAATGTTAACAGGGGGAAGTTATGAATCCCAGTTCATTCCGCATCTCTTTGTTCACAACTGGAGTCTAGCTGTTGAGGTTCACTACTATATCCTTTGGGGCTTAGCGGTTTGGTTCTTATCGAAACGTTCAAAATCTAGTAGTCAATTGAGAGGGATGGTCTTTCTCCTTTCTGCTGGGGCTTTCATCATTAGCTTTTTCTCCATGTTTATTGGTAGTCTAATGGCTAGTTCCTATTCATCTGTCTACTTTTCAAGTTTGACCCATGTCTATCCTTTCTTTTTAGGAAGCATTTTGGCAACAGTTGTGGGGGTTCGTCAGACGAGCGATTTAGTCAAGCAGTTTGACCGGATGTGGGACCTTCGTCAAAATCTACTGGTGTTTGCTGCTGGGCTTTTGGTGTTAGTGCTCTTGACTTTCTTTGTCAAGTTCACCTACCTGTTTGCGTACTTATTTGGCTTCTTGCTAGCAAGTTTAGCGGCAGTGACTATGATTTTTGCTGCGCGTGTCTTACATGAGAAAACGCCTGAGATACAAGAACCTCGGATCATTACATTTTTAGCGGATACCAGCTACGCGGTTTATCTCTTCCACTGGCCTTTTTATATTATCTTTTCTCAGCTGATGAGTAATCTGCCTGCTGTTATTCTGACAATCATCTTTTCTTATTTCTTTGCTATCCTATCCTTCTATATTATTGAGCCATTGATTGCCGGTAAATCCAATCCTTTAATACGGAAGATTAGTCGATTGCCTCATATTAAACCAATTAGTGCTGGTGGTGCTGTCATTCTTACCTTGATTAGCTTGATTATCATAGCTGTGGCTCCTCAAGTTGGAGCTTTTGAGACAGACTTGATGGTCAATGGTTTCAAACAAGCTCAGACCAATATAGGACAAACCAAGACTCTTGCTGAACAAGCTGAACTGAGTCGTCTAGGAATTTCTGATGGAACAAGCCTAATAGGAGATTCGGTAGCCTTGCGCGCCAATACAGCCTTACAAGAGGCACTTCCTGAAGCAAATATCAATGCCCAAGTTAGTCGGACGACCAAGCAAGCCAATGACATTATGCTCAATAACAGTCAGAACAAGGCGCTGCTAAAAACAGTTGTCATTGCAACGGGAGTCAACAATCCTGAAGGTTACAAGAATGATTTGGACAGCATCGTGAACAATCTACCGAAAGGACACCATCTGATACTGGTGACGCCTTATGAGGGAGACAAGAGCAAGGACACTTACACATCAGTGGAGCAGTATGCGGCTTATGCACGGGAATTAGCTGAAAAGAATCCTTACGTAAGCATCGCTGACTGGAATAAGGTTGCTAAGGAACACCCTGAAATCTGGGCTGGAACTGACCAAGTCCACTTTGGAAATGATAGCAACATGATTGAAGAAGGTGCTAAACTTTACGCAGAGACGATTTCAGCTGCTGTTAAGGCTGCTCAAGAGCTACCTGTGAAATCAAAATAAGATCAAAGAGTTGGAGATATCCAGCTCTTTTAAAATATCTCTAGAAAATAGGTCTATACCATTTACAAATGAAAAAGAAAGGTTTATAATGTAATTGACATAATAAATTCTAGAATCAATCTATCAAGGAGGTTATCATTATGCCTAATTATATTAAAGCGGATCAGTTTTTCTACCCACACGGAGTTCGTCGTGGCGGTTACTTAGAACTTGTGGATGGCAAGTTTGGAAAACATGTAGAAGAGATTCCTGAAGGAGCTGAGGTAATTGACTATACAGGTTATAGCATTGCCCCAGGACTTGTGGATACCCATATTCATGGATTTGGTGGTGTGGATGTCATGGACAATAACATCGAAGGTACCCTTCATACTATGAGTGAAGGTCTACTTAGTACAGGTGTCACCAGCTTCTTGCCAACGACGTTGACTTCCTCTTACGAGCAGTTGCTTGCGGTAACTGAAAATATCGGTGCTCGTTACCAGGAAGCAAGTGGAGCCAAGATTCGTGGCATCTATTTTGAAGGGCCTTATTTCACAGAGAAATACAAAGGAGCTCAAAACCCTGCCTACATGAAAGATCCTCGCATGGATGAGTTTCGTGCTTGGCAAAAAGCAGCCAATGGCTTGCTCAATAAAATTGCCCTTGCGCCAGAACGCGAAGGTGTAGAAGACTTTGTTCGTACAGTTACGGGTGAAGGAGTGACGGTTGCTCTAGGGCACTCCAATGCGACTTTTGATGAAGCTAAAAAAGCAGTTGATGCTGGAGCGAGTGTTTGGGTACATGCCTACAATGGGATGCGTGGGTTGACTCACCGTGAGCTCGGTATGGTGGGAGCCATGTATGAGTTACCACATACTTACGCAGAATTGATTTGTGACGGTCATCACGTGGATCCAAAAGCCTGTGACATTTTGCTCAAACAAAAAGGAACTGAAAATATCGCCCTTATCACAGACTGTATGACAGCGGGTGGTTTGGAAGATGGAGACTACATGTTGGGAGAATTCCCAGTAGTTGTTGCTAATGGAACTGCTCGCCTCAAATCTACAGGCAATTTGGCAGGTTCTATCCTCAAACTCAAAGATGGTTTGAAGAATGTGGTCGAATGGGGAATTGCGAATCCGCATGAAGCAGTCATGATGGCCAGCCTCAACCCAGCAAAATCTGTTCACATCGATAATGTCTGTGGGCAAATCCGTGAAGGCTATGACGCTGACTTTATCGTACTAGATAAAGATTTGGAATTGGTAGCAACCTACCTAGATGGTGTGAAACGTTATCAAGCCTAAGAAGATAAAAAATAGGGGTCAATAAAGGACTCCTATTTTTATGATAGGCTGAACAGGTATTTAAAGAAGTCTTCCTAAAGGGAAAGGCAAGCAAAATCCTTTTCTTGTAATAAAAAATTAGATATAATATACGATACAAAGGAAGTAGTAAGAATGTATCGTGTTATAGAAATGTATGGGGATTTTGAACCGTGGTGGTTCATAGAAGGTTGGGAAGAAGATGTCATCATGAGTCAATCTTTTGACAAGTATTATGATGCTCTAAAATATTATAAATCCTGCTGGTTTGAGCTGGAAAAGAAGAATCCTCTTTATAAGAGTCGGAGTGATTTGATGACTATTTTTTGGGATCCTGCTGATAAACGCTGGTGTGATGAGTGTGATGAGTATTTGCAGCAGTACCATTCTTTGGCACTTTTACAGGATGAGCAAGTCATCCCCGATGAAAAGCTACGTCCAGGCTACGAAAAACAAACAGGTCAAGAAAAACACCGTTCTTGCCGTATGAAATGGAGATAAAAAAACAACTTTTAAAAGTTGTTTTTTTATTTTTTTTTGCGAATAGTCTAGATAAGGAGGGAGCTATGGTACAAGAAATTGCACAGAAAATTATTGCGACTGCTAAGGAAAAAGGAGCTCAGGATATCTATTTTATCCCCAAGGAAAAGTCCTACGAGCTTCACATGCGGGTTGGAGACGAACGGTGTCTAGTTGACTCCTATGAGTTTGATGTTTTAGCTGCTGTGATTAGTCATTTTAAGTTTGTAGCGGGTATGAACGTAGGAGAGAAGAGGCGTAGTCAGCTGGGGTCTTGTGACTATCAGCATGGGGAGAAGGTGTCTTCTCTGCGTTTGTCTACCGTAGGAGATTATCGGGGATATGAGAGTTTGGTCATTCGTTTGTTGCACGATGAGGAGCAGGAACTGCATTTTTGGTTTCAGGATATGAACGAACTGGGCGAGCAGTACAGGCAACGGGGCCTCTATCTTTTTGCGGGACCAGTCGGAAGTGGCAAGACGACTCTGATGCACGAATTAGCTAAGTCCCTCTTTAAGGGACAGCAAGTTATGTCTATCGAAGACCCAGTAGAAATCAAGCAGGAAGACATGCTCCAATTGCAGTTGAATGAGGCGATTGGATTGAGCTATGAAAATCTGATCAAACTGTCTCTCCGACATCGTCCGGATCTCCTGATTATCGGTGAAATTCGGGATAGCGAGACGGCGCGTGCAGTAGTTAGAGCCAGTTTGACAGGGGCGACAGTCTTTTCAACCATTCATACCAAGAGTATCCGAGGTGTTTATGAGCGCCTTCTGGAGTTGGGTGTGACGGAGGAGGAACTAGCAGTTGTCCTACAAGGAGTCTGCTACCAGAGATTAATCGGGGGAGGAGGAATCGTTGACTTTGCAAACAAAGACTATCAAGAACACCAGCCAATTAGCTGGAATGACCAGATTGATCAGCTTCTTAAAGATGGACATATCACAAGTCTTCAGGCTGAAACGGAAAAAATTAGCTACAGCTAAGCAGAAGAAAATCATCACCTTGTTTAACAACCTCTTCTCCAGTGGCTTTCATTTGGTGGAAATTATTTCTTTCTTGGGCAGAAGTGCCCTGCTGGAAAAGGACTATGTGACCCAGATGCACCAAGGCTTGTCTCAGGGGAAATCTTTCTCAGAAATGATGAACAGTATGGGCTTTTCAAGTACTATTGTCACTCAGTTATCCCTAGCTGAAGTTCATGGGAATCTCCATCTGAGTTTGGGAAAGATAGAAGAATATCTGGACAATCTAGCCAAGGTCAAGAAAAAATTAATCGAAGTGGCGACCTATCCCCTGATTTTGCTGGGATTTCTCCTGCTAATCATGCTAGGCTTGCGCAACTATCTGCTCCCCCAACTGGACAGTAGTAATATCGCCACTCAAATCATTGGCAATCTGCCACAAATTTTTCTGGGACTAGTGTTGGTTTGCTCTCTATCTTTACTTTTAGCCCTCACTTTCTACAAAAGAAGTTCCAAGATGCGGGTCTTCTCGATGTTAGCACGGATTCCCTTTCTAGGAATCTTTGTCCAGACCTATCTGACAGCCTATTACGCGCGTGAATGGGGCAATATGATTTCACAGGGAATGGAGCTGACGCAGATTTTTCAAATCATGCAGGAACAAGGTTCTCAGCTCTTTAAAGAAATCGGTCAAGATCTGGCTCAAGCCCTGCAAAATGGTCGTGAATTTTCTCAAACCATAGCAACCTATCCTTTCTTTAAAAAGGAGTTGAGTCTCATCATCGAGTATGGGGAAGTCAAGTCCAAGCTGGGGAGCGAGTTGGAAATCTATGCCGAAAAAACTTGGGAAGCCTTTTTTACCCGAGTCAACCGCACCATGAATCTGGTGCAGCCACTGGTTTTTATCTTTGTGGCCCTGATTATCGTTTTACTTTATGCGGCAATGCTCATGCCCATGTATCAAAATATGGAGGTAAATTTTTAAAATGAAAAAACTCATGACAAATTTAAAAAAAGCCAAGGTTAAAGCTTTCACTCTGGTAGAAATGTTAGTCGTCTTGCTCATCATCAGTGTTCTTCTCTTGCTCTTTGTACCCAATTTGACCAAGCAAAAGGATGCCGTAGATGACAAAGGAAAAGCTGCTGTTGTCAAGGTCGTAGAAAGCCAGGCAGAGCTCTATAGTCTGGACAAGAATGAAGATGCTAGCCTTAGCAAATTACAAGCGGACGGTCGTATCACAGCTGAGCAAGCTAAAGCTTATAAAGACTACCATGCAAAACAAAAAACAAGTCAAACTGTTGCAGATTAAGGCCTTTACCATGCTTGAAAGCCTCTTGGTTTTGGGACTTGTGAGTATCCTTGCCTTGGGTTTGTCCGGTTCTGTTCAATCCAGTTTGGCGGCGGTAGAGGAGCAGATTTTCTTTATGGAGTTTGAAGAACTCTATCGTGAAACTCAAAAACGCAGTGTAGCTAGTCAGCAAAAGACCAGTCTAAACTTAGATGGGCAAACGATCAGTAACGGCAGTCAAAACTTGACCGTTCCTAAAGGGATTCAGGCACCATCTGGACAAAGCATTATATTTGACCGAGCTGGGGGCAATTCGTCCCTGGCTAAGGTTGAATTTCAGACCAGCAAAGGAGCGATTCGTTATCAATTATATCTAGGAAATGGAAAAATTAAACGCACTAAGGAAACAAAAAATTAAGGCAGTAATCTTACTGGAAGCAGTAGTTGCTCTAGCCGTTTTTGCCAGCATTGCGACCCTTCTTTTAGGACAAATCCAGAAAAATAGGCAGGAAGAGGTAGAAATCTTGCAAAAGGAAGAAGTCTTGCGTGTGGCGAAGATGGCTCTGCAAACAGGGCAAAATCAGGTAAACATAAATGGAGTGGAGATTCAGGTGTTTGCTAGCGAAAAAGGAGTGGAGGTCTACCATGGTTCAGAGAAGTTACTCGACCTTAAAGAGCAGTAAGGTAAGAGCTTTCACTCTTTTAGAATCTCTGATTGCCCTTATCGTCATTAGCGGAGGCTTGCTCCTCTTTCAGGCTATGAGTCAGCTCCTCATTTCAGAAGTTCGTTACCAGCAACAAAGCGAGCAAAAGGAGTGGCTCTTGTTTGTGGATCAACTGGAGGCAGAGTTAGAGCGTTCGCAGTTTGAAAAGGTGGAAGCCAATCACCTCTATGTGAAGCAAGATGGCAAGGATATCGCTATGGGTAAGTCCAAATCAGATGATTTTCGGAAAACCGATACCAGCGGACGGGGCTATCAGCCGATGGTTTATGGACTCAAATCAGCTCAAATTACAGAGGAAAATCAATTGGTTCGCTTTCATTTCCAATTTCAAAAGGGCTTAGAAAGGGAATTTATCTATCGTGTGGAAAAAGCAAAAAGTTAAGGCAGGCGTTCTTTTATATGCAGTCACCATGGCAGCTATTTTTAGCCTTTTGTTGCAGTTTTATTTAAATCGGCAAGTAGCCCATCACAAAGACTTTGCCCTAAACAAAGAAAAGTTGGCAGCTTTTGCCATGGCCAAGCGAAGCAAGGATAAGGCTGAACAAGAAAGTGGGGAACGAGTCTTTAACCTGGGAAAAGTTACTTATCAAAATACGAAAACAGGTTTTGCAACAAGTGTTCGTATGAATAAGAGCAACTATGAATTTCTCTTTCCTCCGATGAAAACCCAAGAAAAGAAAACAGCTAAAAAGGAAGAGGTAGCAACTGATTCAAGCAATCAAGCAGGGAAGAAAAAATCAGAAGAAAAGCCTGAAAAGAAAGCCAATTCCTAGGCAATTCAACTTCTTTGTGTTACACTAAAAGCATGAAACACGATTTTAATCACAAAGCAGAAACCTTTGATTCGCCCAAAAATATCTTTCTTGCAAACTTGGTTTGTCAAGCAGTTGAAAAACAGATTGATCTTCTATCAGACAAGGAAATATTGGACTTTGGTGGTGGGACGGGTCTGTTAGCCTTGCCTCTAGCTAAGCAAGCCCAGTCGGTTACCCTAGTAGATATCTCGGAGAAAATGCTGGAGCAAGCCCGTTTGAAAACAGAAGAGCAAGAAATCAGGAATCTTCAACTCTTGGAACAGGATTTACTGGTGAATCCTTTGGAGCAACAATTTGACCTGATTGTTGTCAGTCGAGTTCTTCATCATATGCCTGATCTAGATGCGACTCTTGCCATGTTTCACCATCATCTTAGGGAGAATGGACAGGTCCTCATTGCCGATTTTGTCAAGACAGATACCAACCACCACGGCTTTGAGCTGACTGAACTGGAAAATAAGCTCGCCCAGTTTGGTTTTTCGAGCATTGGCAGTCAGATCCTCTATAGTGCTGAAGGTCTTTTCCTAGGAAATTACGCAGAACTTTTTTTAACAGTAGCCCAAAAATCACTCGCTGACTAAAGCAGTGATTTTTCTCTTCAGATGGAAAAAATAGGGGAATTTTGATAAGATAGGAATATGGATTTTGAAAAAATAGAACAAGCTTATACGTATTTATTAGAGAATGTCCAAGTCATCCAAAGTGATTTGGCGACCAACTTTTATGATGCCTTGGTAGAGCAAAACAGCATCTACCTAGATGGCGAGACCGAGCTAGAGCAGGTCAAGGAGAACAATCAAGCCCTTAAGCGCTTAGCGCTTCGCAAGGAAGAGTGGCTCAAGACCTACCAGTTTCTCTTGATGAAGGCAGGACAAACGGAGCCTTTACAGGCCAATCACCAGTTTACACCGGATGCCATTGCCCTCCTCTTGGTACTTATTGTGGAAGAGTTGCTGGATCAAGAGGAAATTAGCATCCTCGAAATGGGTTCTGGCATGGGGATTCTGGGCGCTACTTTCTTGACTTCTCTTGCTAAAAAAGTAGATTACTTGGGAATCGAAGTGGATGACTTGCTGATTGATCTGGCAGCCAGTATGGCAGATGTGATTGGTTTACAAGCTGGTTTTGTCCAAGGAGATGCCGTTCGTCCACAAATGCTTAAAGAAAGCGACGTGGTCATCAGCGACTTGCCTGTTGGCTATTACCCAGACGATGCCATCGCTTCGCGCTACCGAGTGTCTTCTAGTCAAGAGCATACCTATGCCCATCATTTGCTGATGGAACAAGGCCTCAAGTACCTTAAGTCAGATGGCTATGCTATTTTTCTAGCTCCGAGTGATTTATTGACCAGTCCTCAAAGTGATTTGTTAAAAGCGTGGCTCAAAGACGAAGTGAGTCTGGCTGCTATCATCTCTCTGCCAGAGGATATTTTCTCAACTGCAAGCCAAGCTAAAAGTATTTTTGTCTTACAGAAGAAAAGAGACAAGGAAATAGAACCCTTTGTTTACCCTCTTACTAGCTTGCAAGATCCGTCAGTTTTGTTTACCTTTAAAGAAAATTTTCAAAATTGGAGCAAAGGTACTGAAATATAAAAGAGATTTTGTTATAATAGATGAAAACGCTTAAAAAGAGGTATCATCTTATGACAAAAACAATTGCAATCAATGCAGGAAGCTCAAGCTTGAAATGGCAACTTTATCAAATGCCTGAAGAGAAAGTTTTGGCTAAAGGCTTGATTGAACGTATTGGATTGAAAGATTCAATTTCAACAGTAAAATTTGACGGTCGTTCGGAGCAACAAATCCTTGATATTGAAGACCATACACAAGCTGTTAAAATTTTATTGGATGACTTGATTCGTTTTGACATTATCAAAGGGTACGATGAGATTACAGGTGTCGGCCACCGCGTCGTTGCAGGTGGTGAATATTTCAAGGAATCAACAGTTGTTGAGGGAGACGTGTTAGAAAAAGTTGAGGAATTGGGACTCTTGGCTCCTCTTCACAATCCAGCTAACGCAGCTGGAATTCGCGCATTTAAGGAATTGCTTCCAGATATTACCAGTGTTGTCGTATTTGATACCTCATTCCACACAACCATGCCAGAGAAGGCTTATCGCTATCCTCTACCAACTAAATACTACACAGAAAACAAGGTTCGTAAATACGGTGCCCACGGGACAAGTCACCAGTTTGTCGCAGGAGAAGCAGCGAAACTTTTGGGTCGTCCTCTAGAAGACTTGAAATTGATTACCTGCCATATTGGTAACGGGGCTTCTATCACAGCTGTTAAGGGTGGGAAGTCTGTAGATACTTCTATGGGATTCACACCACTTGGCGGTGTGATGATGGGAACTCGTACAGGAGATATTGACCCTGCTATCATCCCTTATCTCATGCAATATACAGAGGACTTTAACACGCCTGAAGATATTAGTCGCGTTCTCAATCGTGAATCAGGCCTTATGGGAGTTTCTGGTCAGTCAAGCGATATGCGTGATGTGATTGCTGCTATGGAAGCAGGAGACCATGATGCGACTTTGGCTTATGAAATGTATGTTGATCGTATCCAAAAACATATCGGCCAGTACCTTGCAGTCCTAAATGGAGCAGATGCGATTATCTTCACAGCAGGGATTGGTGAAAATGCAGCTTTGGTTCGTGAGGATGTCATTTCAGGTATCTCTTGGTTTGGTTGTGATGTAGATCCAGAAAAGAACGTCTTTGGCGTAACGGGAGACATCTCAACTGACGCAGCGAAAATCCGTGTCTTGGTTATTCCAACAGATGAAGAATTGGTGATTGCACGCGATGTTGAGCGCTTGAAAAAATAAGTAAATACACGTAAAATTTGATTGTGAAAAGAAGTTGGGAAAGAGGTTTTCCAGCTTTTTTTATGTAGAAAATGTCTAAAACCTTGCTGTTATTGGCTTTTTCAAAAAATATGGTATAATAGTAGTAATTTAATAGATGGAGTTGAGTTTTGAAGAAAAGCTTTCGTGTAAAAAGAGAGAAAGATTTTAAGGCGATTTTCAAGGACGGAACAAGTTTTGCCAATCGAAAATTTGTTGTCTACCAATTGGAAAACCAGCAAAACCATTTTCGAGTAGGACTGTCCGTCAGCAAAAAGCTGGGGAATGCAGTTACCAGAAATCAAATTAAAAGACGAATCCGGCACATTCTACAAAGTGTAAAAGGGAGTTTAGTAGAGCATGTTGATTTTGTTGTGATTGCCCGAAAAGGGGTGGAGACCTTGGATTATGCAGAGATGGAGAAAAATCTACTCCACGTATTAAAGTTATCAAAGATTTACCAGGAAGGAAATGGGAGTGAAAAAGAAACTACAGTTGATTAGTTTGTTGGGTTTGTCCTTAGTTATCATGACAGCCTGTGCAACAAATGGTGCAGCTAGCGATATAACAGCAGACTCGACAGACTTTTGGAGCAAATTCGTCTATTTTTTTGCTGAAATTATCCGCTTTTTGTCCTTTGACATTAGTATCGGAGTGGGGATTATCCTCTTCACAATCTTGATCCGGACGATTTTATTGCCAGTCTTTCAGACACAGATGGTTGCCTCTAGAAAAATGCAAGAGGCTCAACCACGCATCAAGGCTTTGCGAGAGCAATATTCGGGTCGTGATATGGAAAGTAGAACCAAGCTAGACCAGGAGATGCGCAAGGTTTATAAAGAGTTGGGGATTAAGCATTCATCCTCTCTCTGGCCAATTTTAATACAAATGCCTGTCCTCTTGGCGCTCTTTCAAGCCTTGAGTCGAGTAGACTTTTTGAAAACAGGTCACTTTTTATGGATTAATTTGGGAGGAGTAGATACAAGTTTTGTCCTTCCGATTTTGGCGGCAGTCTTTACCTTCTTGAGTAGCTGGTTATCGAATAAAGCTTTGTCTGAAAAAAGTGGAGCTACGACAGGGATGATGTATGGTATGCCTGTATTGATCTTTGTTTTTGCCATCTCCGCCCCAAGTGGTGTAGCCTTGTACTGGGCCGTATCCAATGCTTACCAAGTTTTGCAAACCTATTTCTTGAACAATCCTTTCAAGATTATTGCTGAAAGAGAAGCAGTGGCGCAAGCAGAAAAAGATTTAGAAGGCAAGAAGAGAAGAGCTTTGAAAAAAGCACAGAAAAAGAAAAAATAAGGAGGAATCTGGTAATGGTATTATTTACAGGTTCAACGGTTGAAGAAGCAATCCAAAAAGGATTGAAAGAATTAGACATTCCAAGAATGAAGGCCCACATCAAGGTCGTTTCGAAAGAGAAAAAAGGATTCTTAGGCTTGTTTGGTAAGAAGCCAGCTCAAGTTGATATCGAAGCCATTAGTGAAACGACAGTGATCAAAGCCAACCAGCAGGCCATTAAAGGGGTTCCAAAAGAAGTCAATGAAAAAAATGAACCCGTGAAAACAGTAAGTGAAGCAACTGTTGATTTGGGGCATGTAGTTGAAGCGATTAAGAAAATTGAAGAAGAAGGTCAAGGTGTCTCTGAAGAGGTCAAGGCTGAAATCTTAAAAAATGAAAAGCACGCCAGCACGATTTTGGAAGAAACAGGTCATATTTCAATTTTAAATGATTTGGAACCAGAGGATACTACCGAGGAAGTGGACTCTGCTCCAGAAAAAGAAACTGAAACGCAGGAAGCAACAAGCCAATCTTTGGAAGATTTAGGCTTGAAAGTAGAACCAAGTTATGACATCGAACAAGTGGCAACTGAAGTAGCTAGCTACGTTCAAACCATTGTAGATGATATGGATGTTGAAGGGACGATTTCAAGTGACTACAATCGCCGCACCATCAATCTTCAAATTGACACGAATGAACCAGGTCGTATTATCGGTTATCATGGTAAAGTTTTGAAGGCCTTGCAACTATTGGCTCAAAATTATCTTTATAACCGCTATTCAAGAACCTTCTACATCACAATCAATGTCAATGATTACGTTGAGCACCGTGCAGAAGTCTTGCAAACCTACGCTCAAAAATTGGCGACTCGCGTTTTAGAAGATGGACGTAGCCAACAAACTGATCCAATGTCAAATAGCGAACGCAAGATTATCCATCGCATTATTTCACGCATGGATGGCGTGACGAGTTACTCTGAAGGTGACGAGCCAAATCGCTATGTTGTCGTAGATGCAGAATAAGCAAAGCAAAATCAGGTTCGTCCTGATTTTTTGTTAGGAAAGGAAAGATTCAGATATGCTGAAAGCAGTTAGAGAATACCTATCATTTGCAGGAGTCCAGTACCGTAATCCTGATAAAGCTGGCGATGAAAGAGAAAAGATGCTGGAATTGCGTCACAAAGGCCAAGAGGCTCGGAAGTCTTTTACAGAACTGGCCAAAACCTTTCAAGCTAGTCATCCAGAATGGCAATTGCAACAGACTAGTCAGTGGATGAACCAAGCGCAACGCTTGCGGCCGCATTTCTGGGCCTATCTTCAGAGAGACGGACAAGTGACAGAACCTATGATGGCTCTTCGTTTGTATGGAACACCTGCTGACTTTGGGATTTCTTTGGAAGTCAGTTTCATTGAGCGCAAGAAAGACGAACAGACCTTAGACAAACAAGCCAAGGTTTTAGATCTTCCAGTGGTAGAAGGAATTTATTATCTAGTCTACTCAAATGGGGAAAGTCATAAGGTGGAGGCTACTGAGGAGAATCGTCGTACTTTACGCGAGAAGGTGAGAAGTCAGGAAGTTCGTAAAGTCTTAGTCAAGTCAGATGTTTCCCTCATTGAGAATCAGTCAGTAGAAGCGATATTGGAGGAGCTAGAAGATGCTTATACTCGCTTGCTCCCTTACTATGAGGTGACGAGGGAATAGACAAATCAAATGTGTTAGATGAACGCAAATTGTTTTATTGCTATTCTATGCATTTTTTCATATAATAGTAAAATAGGATGTGTGATTCATTAATCACCTCAAAGAGAAAGGAAATTCTATGTCAAATCTATCTGTTAATGCAATTCGTTTTCTGGGTATTGACGCCATCAACAAAGCAAACTCAGGTCACCCAGGGGTGGTTATGGGGGCTGCTCCTATGGCCTATAGCCTCTTTACAAAACAACTTCGTATCAATCCAGCTCAACCAAACTGGATCAACCGCGACCGTTTTATTCTTTCAGCAGGACACGGTTCAATGCTTCTTTATGCCCTTCTTCACCTTTCTGGTTTTGAAGATGTTAGCATGGATGAAGTCAAGAACTTCCGCCAATGGGGTTCAAAAACACCGGGTCACCCAGAATTTGGTCATACAGCAGGGGTTGACGCTACAACTGGTCCTCTAGGACAAGGGATTTCTACTGCTACTGGTTTTGCCCAAGCAGAACGTTTCTTAGCAGCCAAATATAACCGCGAAGGCTTCAATATCTTTGACCACTATACTTATGTAATCTGTGGCGACGGAGATTTAATGGAAGGTGTTTCAAGCGAGGCAGCTTCATACGCAGGTTTGCAAAAACTCGACAAGTTGGTTGTTCTTTATGATTCAAATGACATTAACTTGGATGGTGAGACAAAAGATTCCTTCACAGAAAGTGTTCGTGACCGTTACAATGCCTACGGTTGGCACACAGCCTTGGTTGAAGATGGGACAGACTTGGAAGCAATCCATGCGGCTATCGAAACAGCTAAAGCTTCAGGAAAACCATCTTTGATTGAAGTGAAGACTGTTATTGGATACGGTTCTCCAAACAAACAAGGAACTAATGCTGTACACGGTGCTCCTCTTGGAGCAGATGAAACTGCCGCAACTCGTCAAGCCCTCGGTTGGAACTATGAACCATTTGAAATCCCAGCTGAAGTATATGCTGATTTCAAGGAAAATGTTGCAGACCGTGGCGCATCAGCTTATCAAGCTTGGACTAAATTAGTTGCAGATTATAAAGAAGCGCATCCAGAACTGGCTGCAGAAGTAGAAGCCATTATCGACGGCCGTGACCCAGTTGAGGTGACTCCAGCAGACTTCCCAGCCTTAGAAAATGGTTTCTCTCAAGCAACTCGTAATTCAAGCCAAGATGCTTTGAACGTTGTCGCTGCCAAGTTGCCAACTTTCCTAGGTGGATCAGCTGACCTCGCTCACTCAAACATGACTTATATCAAAACGGATGGACTTCAAGACGACGCTAATCGCTTGAACCGCAACATTCAGTTTGGTGTTCGTGAATTTGCAATGGGAACGATCTTGAACGGGATGGCCCTTCATGGTGGACTTCGTGTATACGGTGGTACTTTCTTCGTCTTCTCTGACTATGTAAAAGCAGCTGTCCGCTTGTCAGCCTTGCAAGGACTTCCTGTGACTTATGTCTTTACTCACGATTCAATCGCAGTTGGTGAAGATGGTCCAACTCACGAACCAGTTGAGCACCTAGCAGGTCTCCGTGCTATGCCAAATCTGAATGTTTTCCGCCCAGCAGATGCGCGTGAAACTCAAGCGGCTTGGTACCTTGCCGTGACAAGCGAAAAAACACCAACTGCCCTTGTCTTGACACGTCAAAACTTGACTGTCGAAGAGGGAACAGACTTTGATAAAGTTGCGAAAGGTGCCTATGTTGTCTATGAAAATGCAGCTGACTTTGACACTATCTTGATTGCAACAGGTTCTGAGGTCAATCTCGCTGTCGCAGCTGCCAAAGAATTGGCTAGCCAAGGTGCAAAAGTCCGTGTAGTCAGCATGCCATCAACAGATGTCTTTGACGCACAAGATGCAGCATACAAGGAAGAAATCCTTCCAAATGCAGTCCGCCGTCGTGTTGCAGTCGAAATGGGTGCAACTCAAAACTGGTACAAATATGTTGGTCTTGATGGTGCAGTTCTCGGTATTGATACCTTTGGAGCATCTGCCCCAGCACCAAAAGTATTGGCTGAGTACGGATTTACAGTTGAAAATCTAGTCAAAGTCGTTCAAAACTTGAAATAATCACAAAAATCAGAGTGAAAACTCTGATTTTTTATAACCATAAAAACAAGGCACAACCTTGTAAAAATAGGTGAAATTTGATATAGTAGTTTTATCGGAATTACAAAGGAGAAAATACTATGGAAAATATTAGTCCAAATTTAACATTTTTAATCATGCTTGTAGGTATGTTTGCCTTGATGTTCTTTATGCAGCGTTCTCAAAAGAAACAAGCTCAAAAGCGTATGGAAAGCTTGAACAAGCTTCAAAAAGGCTATGAAGTGATCACAATTGGTGGACTTTACGGAACAGTGGATGAAGTAGATACTGAGAAAGGTACAATCGTACTGGATGTAGATGGCGTTTATTTGACTTTTGAATTGGCTGCGATCAAGACCGTTTTGCCACTCAAAGAAGCTGTGACACCAGAAGGAACAGTTGTTGACGAAGGCGGAGCAATCGAAGAATAAAACGGGATCCTATCACTCCCGTTTTTCTATGATATGAGAGGAAAAGGGATGAAAAAAATAGTATTTGTGTGCTTAGGAAATATCTGCCGCAGCCCCATGGCAGAGTTTGTGATGAAGTCCATGACGAGTGATTATCAAGTTGAGAGTCGTGCAACTTCGTCTTGGGAACATGGTAATCCGATTCATAAGGGAACGCAGGCGATTTTCCAGCAGTATCAGATTCCGTATGACAAAGATAAAACATCGCTTCAGATTGGCAGAGAGGACTTTAAATCGTTTGATTACATTATCGGTATGGATGTTTCGAACGTTTCAGATCTGCGTCACATGTGTCCTCAGGAACTACAATATAAGATTTACTCTTTTGCATCTGAAAGTGTCCCAGATCCTTGGTATACAGGAGATTTTGAGGAAACCTATGCTCGTATCACAAGTGGATGTCAAAGCTGGCTAGATCGATTAGAAAATGAGAGTGACAATGGAAAAGCTTAAACAATTTTATGAGAAGTGTAGAGTTTACCTAACTCGCCCTAGGTTAGAGCTCATTGCAGTGGTCGTAATGGTACTCTGTGCTCTTTCGGTATTTCTGCTAAATACGCCTAAAAAGGGTGTCCTGACACTTGATGGTGGAGCTCTTGTTTATGATGGCACCTTGGTACGAGGGAAAATGAATGGTCAAGGAACCCTGACCTTTGAAAATGGAGACCAATATACAGGTGCTTTCAATAATGGTGCCTTTAATGGAAAAGGGACTTTCCAATCAAAAGATGGCTGGAAATACGAAGGTGATTTTGTAAATGGTCAGGCTGAAGGTCAAGGGAAGTTGACTACAGAGCAAGAAGTTGTTTATGAAGGGACCTTTAAACAAGGCGTTTTTCAACAAAAACAGTAGTCTCCAAGTTAGGAGACTATTTTCAAAATCTAAAAAGAAAACGCTTTCTGTGCTTAAATTCGGTAAATAACTCTCAACTAGAAAAACTTTGTGAAATAAAAAAATTTTCTCCATAATTTCACAATTATCCAAGCAAAACTCTGTTGCGTAGCCATATTGAGAAAAAAATCACAATATCAGGAAATTTCTTTGTGAAATGTTTATGAAACTGTTTACAAAGCATAAAAAAAGAGTTATAATAAACTTGTGAAAAAATTAACAAAGGATAAAATCCTTAAAGGCTATGGAGGATAATATGGCTGATAAAAAAACAGTAACACCAGAGGAAAAACAACTTGCTGCTGAAAAGCATGTCGATGGTCTCGTGAAAAAAGCCTTGGTTGCGCTTGATGAAATGCGCAAGTTGAACCAAGAGCAAGTTGACTACATCGTGGCAAAAGCTTCGGTTGCAGCACTTGACGCGCACGGTATCCTTGCACAACATGCAGTTGAAGAAACTGGTCGTGGAGTATTTGAAGACAAGGCAACAAAGAATCTATTTGCCTGTGAGCATGTAGTGAACAATATGCGTGGAGTTAAAACAGTTGGAGTTATTGAAGATGATCCAATTACAGGTTTGACAAAGATTGCGGAGCCTGTCGGTGTAATCTGTGGTGTCACTCCGACAACAAACCCAACTTCAACAGCGATTTTCAAATCCTTGATTGCTTTGAAAACACGTAATCCAATCGTGTTTGCCTTCCACCCATCAGCTCAAGAATCTTCTGCTCACGCAGCACAAATCGTTCGTGATGCAGCTATTGCGGCTGGAGCACCTGAAAACTGTGTTCAATGGATTACAGAACCATCTATGGAAGCAACTGGAGCGCTTATGAACCACGAAGGTGTTGCAACTATCCTTGCAACTGGTGGTAATGCCATGGTTAAGGCTGCGTACTCATGTGGGAAACCAGCTCTTGGGGTAGGTGCCGGAAACGTTCCTGCTTATGTAGAAAAATCTGCTGACCTCCGTCAAGCTGCTCACGACATCGTTATGTCTAAATCATTTGATAATGGGATGGTCTGTGCATCAGAACAAGCCGTTATCATTGATAAAGAAGTATATGACGAGTTTGTAGAAGAATTCAAATCATACCACACTTACTTTGTAAACAAAAAAGAAAAAGCACTTCTTGAAGAATTCTGTTTCGGTGTAAAAGCTAATAGCAAAAACTGTGCAGGTGCTAAACTAAATGCAAATATCGTTGGTAAACCAGCAGCATGGATTGCTGAACAAGCAGGATTTAGCGTTCCAGAAGGAACAAACATCTTGGCTGCAGAATGTGCAGAAGTAGGACCAAAAGAACCGTTGACTCGTGAAAAATTGTCACCAGTTATCGCTGTCCTAAAAGCTGAAGATACAGAAGACGGTCTTAAAAAAGCTCGTCAAATGGTTGAGTTTAACGGACTTGGTCACTCAGCAGCTATCCATACAAAAGACGAAGCTCTTGCTAAACGCTTTGGTACAGAAATCAAAGCAATGCGTATTATCTGGAACTCTCCATCTACTTTCGGTGGTATCGGTGACGTATACAATGCCTTCATTCCATCATTGACACTTGGATGTGGTTCATATGGACACAATTCAGTCGGTGATAACGTGAGTGCGATCAACCTTCTAAACATCAAGAAAGTAGGGAAACGTAGAAATAATATGCAGTGGTTTAAAGTTCCTTCAAAAATTTACTTCGAACGCAATTCTATCCAATACCTTCAAACATGTGAAGATATTGAACGCGTTATGATTGTTACAGACAAATCGATCGAAAAACTTGGTTTTGTTCAACGCATTATTGACCAATTGAACAAACGCAGCAACCGTGTAACTGTCCAAGTCTTCTCAGATGTTGAACCAGACCCAGATATCACAACTGTAGAACGTGGTACTGAAGTAATGAGAGCATTTGAACCAGACACAATCATCGCTCTTGGTGGTGGTTCTCCAATGGACGCGGCCAAAGTAATGTGGCTCTTCTACGAACAACCACAAATCGACTTCCGTGACTTGGTTCAAAAATTCATGGACATCCGTAAACGTGCCTTCCGCTTCCCATCACTTGGTAAAAAAGCGAAATACATTGGTATTCCAACAACTTCAGGTACAGGTTCAGAAGTAACGCCATTTGCCGTTATCTCTGATAAGAAAAACAACCGCAAATACCCATTGGCTGACTACTCATTGACACCAACTATTGCGATTGTTGACCCTGCTTTGGTTGAGTCAGTTCCAGACTTCATCGCTGCGGATACAGGTATGGACGTCTTGACTCACGCGACTGAAGCTTACACTTCAAACTTCGCTAACGACTATACAGACGGTATCGCCCTTCAAACAATCAAACTTGTCTTTGAATGGTTGGAAAAATCTGTTAAGACCGCTGATCCAGAAGCTCGCGAAAAAATGCACAATGCATCTACAATGGCTGGTATGGCCTTTGCCAATGCCTTCCTTGGTATGAGCCACTCAATGGCCCACAAGATCGGTGCGGTTCACCATACTGTTCACGGACGTACAAACGCAATCTTGCTTCCATACGTTATCCGTTACAATGGTACTCGCCCATCTAAGACGACTACATGGCCTAAGTATAACTACTGGAAAGCTGACGAAAAATTCCAAGATATTGCTAGAATGCTTGGTTTGCCTCACTCAACTCCAGAAGAAGCAGTTGAAGCATACGCTAAAGCTGTTTACGAACTTGGTGTTGCAGTAGGCATCAAGATGAACTTCAAGGATCAAGGAATCGATGAAAAAGCTTGGAAAGACAGCTTGCATGAAATTGCCTTGCTTGCTTATGAAGACCAATGTTCACCTGCTAACCCTCGCTTGCCAATGGTAGCTGACATGGAAGAAATCATGGCAGATGCTTACTATGGTTATGCAGAACGACCAGGACGTCGCAAATAATTGTTTATCAGCCTAGAGACAGGAGAAATCCTGTCTCTTTTTTGTAAACTCTGAAAGCGTTGAAATTGGAGTTTCACCTTGAAATGAAGAGGATATGCAGATATTATAAAAGATTCTAGAGATATGCTTTGAAAATAAAAGAATGGATGAATAAAAAGGGGGAGAAAAAGTAGAAAAGCAGGAGAGAAAATCAACGCCCGTACTTGCAATTAAACTCAAATAGTTATATAATAGGTTTGTTGAAAGGTGATTTGTAGTGATTCAAGTTACTCTTTTCACAATAAAATTTTCATGATTTTCATAAGGAGGAAATCACTAATGGTAGTTAAAGTTGGTATTAACGGTTTCGGCCGTATCGGTCGTCTTGCTTTCCGCCGTATCCAAAACGTAGAAGGTGTTGAAGTTACTCGCATCAACGACCTTACAGATCCAGTTATGCTTGCACACTTGTTGAAATACGACACAACTCAAGGTCGTTTCGACGGTACTGTAGAAGTTAAAGAAGGTGGATTCGAAGTTAACGGTAAATTCGTTAAAGTTTCTGCTGAACGTGATCCAGAACAAATCGACTGGGCTACTGACGGTGTAGAAATCGTTCTTGAAGCAACTGGTTTCTTTGCTAAGAAAGATGCAGCTGAAAAACACCTTAAAGGTGGAGCTAAGAAAGTTGTTATCACTGCTCCTGGTGGAAACGACGTTAAAACAGTTGTATTTAACACTAACCATGACGTTCTTGACGGTACTGAAACAGTTATCTCAGGTGCTTCATGTACTACAAACTGCTTGGCTCCAATGGCTAAAGCTCTTCAAGACAACTTCGGTGTTGTAGAAGGATTGATGACTACTATCCACGCTTACACTGGTGACCAAATGATCCTTGACGGACCACACCGTGGTGGTGACCTTCGCCGTGCTCGCGCTGGTGCTGCAAACATCGTTCCTAACTCAACTGGTGCTGCTAAAGCTATCGGTCTTGTAATCCCAGAATTGAACGGTAAACTTGACGGATCTGCACAACGTGTTCCAACTCCAACTGGATCAGTTACTGAATTGGTAGCAGTTCTTGAAAAGAACGTTACTGTTGATGAAGTAAACGCAGCTATGAAAGCAGCTTCAAACGAATCATACGGTTACACAGAAGATCCAATCGTATCTTCAGATATCGTAGGTATGTCTTACGGTTCATTGTTTGACGCAACTCAAACTAAAGTTCTTGACGTTGACGGTAAACAATTGGTTAAAGTTGTATCATGGTACGACAACGAAATGTCATACACTGCACAACTTGTACGTACTCTTGAATACTTTGCAAAAATCGCTAAATAATTCTTGAGTTGATAAAAGCAAGGCCTTCTGGTCTTGCTTTTTTGTATAGAAAAATGGATGATAGTGTCATCCATTTTGTTTTAATTTTGTTTCGAAAGTATCCGAGAGGGCAGTGAAACTCAATTGTTCTAAGGTGAGTGGATGAGTAAAGGAAAGTCGAAAGGCATGAAGCATGAGCCTGCTTACTTTTGAACTAGAGTTATAGAGAGGATCGCCCAGAATAGGGTGGTTATGATGAGAGAGGTGAATACGGATTTGATGTGTTCGACCGGTCTTTAGTTTACAACGGACAAGGGTAGTCTGATTTGGGAATTGCTTTAATCTGCTTACATGTGTTTCAGCATATTGTCCATGTTTTGCATCAACTATTCTTTTTCTACGATCGTGTCGATCACGACCAATTTTATCTCGAAAGACAAGTTCTTTACTCTCTACTCGCCCTTCTATAAGTGCCCAGTACTCACGAGCGATTTCCTTTTTTTCCAACAAACGATTGAGGATGGGTAAGATAAAAGGATTTTTAGCAAAAAGCACTAAACCGCTTGTTTCCATATCCAGGCGATGAACGACATAGCAGGTTTGACCAACGTAGGCAGAGACATGGTTGAGAAGGGCAATTTCACCAGGTTGATTTCCGTGAGTTTTCATGCCTTCGGGCTTGTTGACGATAATGAGATGTTGGTCTTGGTAAATCTCTTGAACGAGGTCTGGATTGCCCCAAAGGATTTCTTTTTTGGGATAATCTTCCTCGTCAAAAGTCAACTGACAAATATCCCCTGGCTTGACCATCTCGTTCCAGTGAACTTGTTTGTGGTTCATTAAGATGTTCTTCTTTATTCTCAAAAAATGGCGGATTTTTCTAGGGATGAGGAGTTGTTCCTCTAGAAATTGTTTGACCGTCATTTGAGGCAAGGATTCGGGTAATGTAAATGTGAATTGCATACAGATATTGTAACAAAAAAAGCCCTATTTGGATAGGGAGTAGCTAAATTCTTGAGTTCCTATGGTGAAGATGATAAAATAAACGCATGAAATTAGATAAATTATTTGAGAAGTTTCTTTCTCTCTTTAAAAAAGAAACGAATGAATCAGCAGAGTCTGATTCGACTAGCATGCGTCGTTCACGGAGCGATAGAAAAAAATTAGGCCATGTAGGTCCGATTCGGAAATTCTGGCGTCGTTATCATCTGACAAAAATCGTCATCATTTTAGGGTTAAGTGCAGGTTTGATAGTAGGAACCTACCTATTTGCGATAGCCAAGTCTACCAATGTCAATGATTTGCAAAATGCCTTGAAAACGCGAACTCTGATTTTTGACCGCGAAGAAAAAGAGGCAGGAGCCCTATCAGGTCAAAAGGGAACCTATGTTGAACTGACAGATATCAGTAAAGACTTGCAAAATGCTGTTGTCGCGACAGAGGACCGTTCCTTTTATAAAAATGATGGGATTAACTACGGTCGTTTCTTCCTAGCTATTGTCACAGCAGGTCGTTCTGGAGGTGGTTCCACCATCACTCAACAGTTGGCGAAAAATGCCTATCTGTCTCAGGACCAGACCGTTGAACGGAAGGCCAAGGAGTTTTTCCTTGCCTTAGAGTTAACAAAGAAATACAGCAAGGAGCAAATCCTTACTATGTACCTCAATAATGCCTATTTCGGAAACGGGGTATGGGGTGTTGAAGATGCAAGTAAGAAATATTTCGGTGTATCCGCTTCGCAACTAACGCTTGATCAGGCGGCCACTCTAGCAGGGATGCTCAAGGGACCAGAGTTATATAATCCTTTGAATTCCATTGAAGATTCAACTAAACGCAGGGATACTGTGTTGCAAAATATGGTTGCAGCGGGCTATATTGATAAAAATCAAGAGACCGAAGCGGCTGGAGTAGATATGACTTCACAACTGCAAGATAAGTATGAAGGAAAAGTTTCGGATTATCGTTACCCGTCCTATTTTGATGCAGTTGTCAACGAAGCGGTTTCCAAGTACAATCTCACGGAAGAAGAGATTGTCAACAACGGCTATCGAATCTACACAGAGCTTGACCAAAACTACCAAGCAAACATGCAGGTTATTTACGAAAACACTTCGCTATTTCCAACAGCAGAAGACGGAACGCATGCCGAATCAGGTAGTGTCGCTCTAGAACCCAAGACTGGTGGAGTGCGTGGAGTTGTTGGTCGTGTAGCTGGTGATGACAAACCAGGCTTCCGCAATTTCAACTATGCCACTCAGTCTAAGCGTAGCCCAGGCTCAACTATTAAACCTTTAGTCGTTTATACACCCGCAGTAGAAGCAGGATGGGCCTTGAACAAGCAACTGGATAATCATACGATGCAGTACAACAGTTATCAAGTAGATAACTATGCAGGTATTAAGACATCTCCAGAAGTACCTATGTATCAGGCCTTGGCAGAATCACTCAACCTACCAGCAGTTGCGACTGTAAATAAATTAGGTATTGACAAAGCTTTTGACGCTGGGGAGAGATTTGGTCTGAATATGGAAAAAGTTGACCGAGTTCTTGGAGTTGCTCTTGGTGGAGGTGTGGAGACGAATCCTCTCCAGATGGCGCAAGCCTATGCAGCCTTTGCCAATGGAGGTCTAATGCCTGAAGCGCATTTCATCACTCGTATTGAAAATGCCAGCGGTCAGGTCATCAAGAGTCATAAAAACTCCCAAAAACGAGTGATTGATAAGTCGGTAGCTGATAAAATGACCAGTATGATGCTAGGAACATTTACCAATGGTACAGGAATTAGTTCGTCACCAGCGGATTACGTTATGGCTGGTAAAACAGGTACGACTGAAGCTGTTTTCAACCCAGAATATACCAGTGACCAGTGGGTGATTGGTTATACTCCGGATGTGGTAATCAGCCACTGGCTCGGCTTCCCAACAACAGATGAGAACCATTATCTAGCAGGTTCGACTTCTAATGGCGCTGCCCATGTCTTTAGAAGTATGGCTAATACCATCTTGCCTTATACTCCTGGTAGCACCTTTACAGTTGAGAATGCTTATAAACAAAATGGTATTGAACCAGAAAATACGAAAAAGCAAACCGTTGAAAATGAGACAAACCAGTCTGAGGACCCGATAGGAGATATTCGTAGTCGTGCACAAAATCTTGTAGATGAAGCAGGACGTGCGATTTCAGAAGCTAAGATAAAAGAAAAAGCCCAGACAATATGGGACTCAATCCTTAATCTATTTCGTTAATAGGCTTGTCAAAGCCTAGGTTTCTTGTTATAATAGATAAGATGGAGGCGTTATGGCACTAAAAAAAGCAAGCCTAGCTTGTGCAGTTTGTGGTTCAAGGAATTACTCAATCAAAATTAGTGGGAACCCCAAGCCAACACGACTAGAAGTAAATAAATTTTGTAAACATTGTGGAAAATATACGACACATAGAGAAACGAGATAGGAGAGAACGATGGGTTTTATTAAGGATATTTTTAAACTTCTTAAAGAAACAACTTGGCCAACTCGCAAAGAAAGCTGGAGAGATTTTCGCTCTATTATGGAATACACAGCCTTCTTTGTGGTCATCATTTACATTTTTGACCAGTTGATTGTTTCAGGTTTGATTCGATTTATTAACATTTTTTAGAAGAGAAGCGGAGAACTTCTGCTAGCTTTCTTCTATATATGTATGAAAGGAAATATCATGGATAGTTTTGACAAGGGATGGTTTGTTCTACAAACTTATTCTGGCTATGAAAATAAGGTAAAAGAAAATCTATTGCAACGTGCACAGACTTATAACATGTTGGATAATATTCTACGCGTTGAGATTCCAACACAAACTGTGCAAGTTGAGAAAAATGGAAAGAAAAAAGAAATTGAAGAGAATCGCTTTCCGGGTTATGTCCTTGTAGAAATGGTCATGACAGATGAAGCATGGTTCGTTGTTCGAAATACACCTAACGTAACAGGATTCGTCGGTTCACACGGTAACAGATCAAAACCAACTCCACTATTGGAACAGGAAATCCGTGATATTTTGGTTTCAATGGGACAAACTGTTCAAGAGTTTGATATTGATGTTGAAGTTGGCCAGACAGTCCGCATTATTGATGGTGCTTTTGCAGACTACACAGGTAAAATTACTGAAATTGATAACAACAAAGTGAAGATGATTATCTCTATGTTTGGTAATGATACGATTGCAGAAGTGAATCTCAACCAAATTGCAGAATTATAACCCCAGAGAGGCTTTGCCTCTCTTTTTATGTGCCGTTGAGGAAGGAAGAAGTATAAAACAGAGGAAGTAGACCCATGGGCTCGCGCATTTTGCTAAACTAAATGCAGAAAGGAGAGGTCTATGAATCTAAAAGACTTATATGAAGAAAGTAAGGGAATTGTCCATAAGTGTCGCAAAGATTATCATTTGCATCTGTGGGAGAAAGAGGACTGGGATCAAGAAGGCATGTTATGCCTATATGAGCTGGTGACTCGCAACCCAGAGTTACTAGAGGGCGAGCGCCATCAACTTTATGTTTGCTTTAAAACAAAATTTAGAAATCGTATTCTAGATTACATCCGTAAGCAGGAAAGCCACAAGCGTCGTTTCGACAAAGAACCCTATGAAGAGGTGAGTGAGATTAGCCATCGTCTAGGAGAAAAAGGACTCAGGCTGGACGATTATTATCTTTTTCACGAACTTCTAAAGAATTACAAATCAAAGCAGAGTATGGAAAAACAAGAGCTAATAGACCGTCTCATGGGAGGGGAAGTCTTTAGAGGACGTAAAGCTCTCCTGAGAGAACTTTCCTTTA
>NZ_AJKQ01000022.1:0-1018 GCF_000257455.1 Streptococcus oralis SK610 | reverse complement strand
TACTGGCGAAGGGAAATGTGAAAAGGTTTTTTTCGTATGTTGAAAAGAACCGTCTAATCTTGTAAGCTAAACTCTAATTCTTGATTGTAATTGGAGTTTTTTTGTTTATACAAACTGGATAGGCTTGTTTAGGTAGCTCTCTGCAAATGCCCTCGATGTTCTTAAAAAGTATCAAGTGGAATTACGATTTTGCTTGGTATCTCTTGATATTTTATTGATTACTAAGGAGTAAAGAAAGGAAAAATAAATATGGAAATACAAGACTATGCATTTCAGCCAGGTTTGACCGTTGGAGAATTATTAAAAAGCAGTCAGAAGGATTGGCAGGCTGCAATCAATCATCGTTTTGTTAAGGAACTTTTTGCGGGGACAATTGAGAATAAGGTCTTAAAAGACTACCTGATTCAAGATTATCATTTCTTTGATGCTTTCTTATCCATGCTGGGTGCCTGCGTAGCACACGCAGACCAGCTTGAATCCAAACTTCGTTTTGCCAAGCAACTAGGCTTTCTTGAAGCAGATGAAGATGGTTATTTCCAAAAGGCTTTCAAAGAGTTAAAAGTAGCAGAGAATGACTATCTAGAAGTGACCTTGCACCCTGTAACAAAAGCCTTTCAGGAGCTAATGTATTCTGCTGTGTCTTCATCAGACTATGCTCATCTTTTGGTCATGCTGGTCATTGCAGAAGGTCTCTATTTAGACTGGGGTTCTAAAGATTTGGCACTACCTGAAGCCTATATTCATTTGGAATGGATCAATCTCCACAGAGGTCCTTTCTTTACAGAGTGGGTTCAATTTCTGGTTGACGAACTCAATCGTGTCGGGAAAGGTAGAGAAGATTTGACAGAACTTCAGGAACGCTGGAATCAAGCAGTTGCTTTAGAATTAGCCTTTTTTGATATTGGTTATGAATTATAGGACAGATGCAATACTTTTATGTAGATTAAAAGAATGAACAAACAAACTATATAAATATATTTTCCGGTCAAATATCTTGCTAGTGCTTTCATTTTTTGCT